>NZ_WBKS01000080.1:0-26299 GCF_008868145.1 Micromonospora sp. AMSO1212t | reverse complement strand
CGGACGTCCGGTGGACGTCCGGTGGGCGTGCGGCTCGTACAGGGGGCCGGTCACGACGCCGCGTCCCGCAGCGCCGGGACCGACCGGACCAGCTTTCCGGTGGTGGTGCGGGGCATCTGGTCGAGCAGACGCAGCGTGCGGGGACGTTTGAAGCCGGCCAGCCGCTCGGCGATCAGCTTGTCGAGCGTCTCCTCGGTCAGCGAGCCGTCGGCCTGGACGTACGCGGTGATGCCGTCGTCCCAGACCACCACCGCGGCGGTGACGCCGGGCAGGCCGGCGACTGTGGCCTCCACCTCGGTCAGGTCGACCTTCAGGCCGCCCACCGACACCTGCGAGTCCAGCCGGCCCTTGACGGTGACCAGACCGGTGTCCGGGTCGACCACTCCGGCGTCGCGGGTGTGCAGCCAGCCGTCGGCCCACCGGGTCGGGTCGGCCGGCCCGACGTACGGGTTGGCCGGGCAGCTCACCCACAGCTCGCCGTCGCGCTCGCGTACCTCGATGCCGGGGGCGGGCGCGATGGCGGGGCGGTGCCGCCCGTACAGGTCGGTGCCGATGACGCCGACCTCGGTCATCCCGTACATGTTGCCCAGCGGCACCCCGTACCGGTCGGTGAACGCGTTCGCCACGGCCGCGGGCACCAGCTCGCCGCCGGTGGTCATGCGCCTGAGCTGCGGCAGCGGCCCGGCCGGCGTGGTGGAGGCGAGCATCCCGATGTGGAACGGGACGCCGAGCACCGTGGCCGGGGTGTCCTGGGCGGCGACGGCGGCGAGGATCGCGTCGCCGCTGAGCCGCTCCGGCGGGCACAGCTCGACTCCGGCGTGCAGCCCGTAGAGCAGACCGCCGACCAGGCCGAGCACGTGCACCATGCTGGGCAGCAGGATGATCCGCTCACCGGGCAGCGCGACACCGTCGATGCGGGTGTAGCGGTGCACCTCGGCGACCAGGTCGGCGGCGGTACGGCCGATCACCTTGGACGGTCCGGTGGAGCCGGAACTGAGCTGGATCACCGCATGCGGGCTGCCCGCCGGGCGGTCGGAGTACGCGCTGACCCCGGCGGTGACGTCGACGAAGATCCGCAGCGCGCCGCCGCCGGAGCGGACCGGGGCGACCACCACCTGCGGGCCGAGCCGGCGCAGCGCCTGGTCGACCTCGTGGTCGGTGAGCCGGTGGTCGAGCAGCACCGCCTGGGCGCCGGTACGCCAGGTGGCGAGCAGGTGGGCCACGTACGCCAGCGAGGGCGGCAGGCGCAGCGCGGCGGCGCCTCCGGCGCGCAGGCCGGCCTCGGCGAGCCGGTCCTGGGCCTCGCCGACGAGCCGGCGCAGCGTGCCCTTGTCGACCGGTTCGGGCAGGCGCAGGCAGACGTCGGTGTCGCGGCCGGTGAACAGGATGTCGTCCACCCAGTCCAGCGTCGTCGAGGCGGGATCTTCCACCACGGGATGTGCAGTCACGACCAGCCACCGTTCCACTGAGGAACTGGGCGGATCCGCCCAGCGGGTACGTCGTTCGGGGTATGGCGGAACCCTACGACGCCCCTCTTCCGCATCGCCAGATGCAAATGGCTAGATCCAAAACAGCGGCTGGGTGGATTGCTCAGGCTCGATCGGACAGGCAGGATCGAGGCCACGCCGGCAAGGTAGTCCGCCGGCCGCCGGATGCTGTGCGCGCACGGAACCTCGCGCGGACGGCGGGGGCGGCTACGCTCACGGCATGTTCCGTGCGGCCCGGCCCGACGACTTCCCGCAGGTCATCCGCCTCTACCGGCAGCTGAACCCGGACGACCCACACCTGAGCGACGGCTCCGACGAGCGGGCCTTCGCGCGGATCCTGGCGACCGAAGGGCTGCACCTGTTCGTGCTCGACCTGGACGGCGCGGTCGTCGCCACCACGTATCTCAACGTGATCCCCAACCTGAGCCGGTCCGCGTCGCCCTACGCGGTCATCGAGAACGTGGTGGTGGACGAGTCGCGGCGCGGCACCGGCCTGGGCAGGGAGATCATGGCCGGCACGCTCCGGGCCGCCTGGGACGCGGGCTGCTACAAGGCGATGCTCATGACCGGGTCGCGCTCACCCGCGACCCACGCCTTCTACCTGGCCTGCGGGTTCTCCGGCGACGCGAAGACCGCATACCTGGCCCGGCCGTCGTGACGCGGCAGGGCGGCCCGGTCAGCGCTCGCCCGCCGGCGGGGGCGCGGCGCCGCGCAGCACCAGCGCGCTGTTGAAACCGTCGAAGCCGCGCGCTCCGACCAGCGCGATCCGGCTGCGCGGCGGGCGGGGCTGCCGCAGGAACGTCAGCTCGCAGCCGGGCGCCGGCTCGTCCGGGCCGGCCGAGGCGGGCAGCATCCCACGGCGGAACGCCAGGAGCGCGGTGGCCGCGTCCAGCGCCGACCCGCCCTGGTGCGCCCGCCCGGTCAGCGGCTTCTGGGTGGTCACCGGCGGCGTCCGGTCGCCGAACACGGCGCGCAGCGCCGCCGCCTCGGCCCGGTCGTACGCGGGCACGCCGAGCGCGTCCGGCCAGATCACGTCCACGTCGTGCGGACGTACCCCGGCGCGCTCCAGCGCGAGCCGCAGCGCGCGGGCGTAGTGGACCGGGTCGGGGCCGGTGGCCGGGTCGGTGGGCGCGGCGTCGTGGGTGGCGGCCCAGCCGGTGATCTCCCCGTAGACGCGGGCGCCCCGGGCCAGCGCGTGGCCGAGCTCCTCCACCACGAAGACCGCGCCGCCCTCGGCCGGCACGTAACCGCTGGCCGCGACGTCGAACGGCCGGTACGCCCGCTCCGGGTCGGACACGTCGCTGAGCAGGCCGGAGCGGAGCTGGCAGGCGAGCGCGTACGGGCTCAGCGGGCACTCGGTCGCCCCGGCGATCACCACCGGCGTGCCCCGGCGGATGGTGCGTACCGCGTGCGCCAGGCTGTCCAGCCCACCGGCCGACTCGGACACGGTCACCCCGGACGGTCCCTTGAACTGGTGGCGGATCGACAGCTGCCCCACGCTCGCGGCGTAGAACCAGGCGATCGACTGGTACGCCCCCACCGTGCGGCTCGGCCCGCCCCAGAGCCGTTGCAGCTCCCGCTGCCCGAACAGGTTGCCGCCCGACGAGCTGGCGAGCGTGACCGCCCACTTGTACGGGTCGGGCGACACCTCGGGCAGCCCGGCGTCGGCGAGCGCCAGCTTGGTGGCGGCGAAGCCGAGGTGGGTCCACCTGTCGGTCTGCACCCGCTGCCGGGTGTCGCTGGACCCGGCCGGGTCGAAGCCGGCCACCTCCCCGGCCACCCGGGTCGGGTAGCGCTGCGGGTCGAACAGCGTGATCGGCCCGGTGCGGCGGGTGCCGGCGAGCACGGTGTCCCAGTGCGCCTCGGCGCCGACGCCGCTGGGCGCGACCACGCCGATGCCCGTCACGACGGCCCGCGCGGTCATGCCGGCGTCACCGCCAGCCGGCGGAACACCATGGCCGACTGGAAGCCGCCGAAGCCGCTGCCCACCGACAGTGCCACGTCCACCGGCACCTCCCGGGCCTCGTTCGGCACGTAGTCCAGGTCGCACTCCGGGTCGCGGGTGGTCCAGTTGGCGGTGGGCGGGACCACGCCGTACTCGATGGCGAGCGCGCAGGCGGCCATCTCGATCGAGCCGATGGCGCCGAGCGAGTGGCCGACCATCGACTTGATCGAGCTGATCGGCACCCGGTAGGCCGTCTCCCCCAACGCCCGCTTGAACGCGGCCGTCTCGTGCCTGTCGTTCTGCCGGGTTCCGGACCCGTGCGCGCTGACGTACGACACGGTCGACGGGGCGAGCCGGGCCTGCCGCAGCGCGTCGCTGATCGCCACCGCCATCTCTGCGCCGTCCGGGCGCAGCCCGGTCATGTGGAAGCCGTTGCTGCGGCTGGCGTACCCGGCGACCTCGCAGTAGACGTGCGCGCCCCGGCGGCGGGCGTGCTCGGCCTCCTCCAGCACCAGCACCGCGGCCCCCTCGGCGAGGACGAACCCGTGCCGGTCGGCGTCGAACGGCCGCGACGCGTGCTCCGGGTCGTCGTTGTCCGGGCTGGTCGCGCCGATCGCGTCGAACGAGGCGACGGTGACCGGGGAGATCGGCGAGTCGGCGGCGCCCGCGAGCACCACGTCGGCCTCGCCGTCGGCGACGAGCTGGTGGGCGTAGCCGATCGCGTCGATGCCGGAGGTGCAGCCGGTGGAGACGACCTGCGCCGGGCCGTGCAGGCCGTGCCGGCAGGCCACGTCGGCGGCCAGGCTGCTGGGCACCAGCGCCTGGTAGAGGTACGGCCCGCCGAGCGCGTGGTCGACCAGCCAGTGCCGGCCGGAGTCGCTGACCCGCACGTACTCCTGCTCCAGGGCCATGGTCCCGCCGACGGCGGTGCCGAGCACCACCCCGGCGCGTTCCCGCTGTGCGTCGGTGAGGGTGAGGCCGCTGTCCGCGAGCGCCTCGGCGGAGCAGGCGAGCGCGAACTGCACGTACCGGTCGGCGCGCTGCCGTTCGGCGAGCGTGATCCCGGCGGCGTCCGGGTCGAAGTCGCACTCGGCGGCGATCTGCGACCGGAACGGCGACGGGTCGAAGAAGCTGATCCGCCGTGTCGCGGTGCGCCCCTCGGTGATCGTCTTCCAGAAGCGGTCCCGGGTGGCGCCGCCGGGTGCGACGACGCCGATGCCGGTGACCACTGTGCGCCGGCCGGTCACGACGGCTCCCGTGGCGGCGGCGCCGCGCTCTCGGTGTCGATGTGGCCGAGTTCCGGGCGCGGTGCGAGCGGTCCGAGGTGGAACACCACCTCGGCGGGCTCGTCGCCGGTGTTGCGCAACCGGTGCCGGACGTCCTTGGGCACGTAGAGCGCCTCCCCGGCGGCGACCGGCACCGGCACGTCGTCCAGGTCGACGGTGATCGCGCCGCGGGCGACGTAGAGGAACTCCTCGCTGTACGGGTGGTAGTGCTCGGCGATCCGCTCCCCCGGCGCCAGCGTGGCCACCCCCATGAATCCGGATGTGCTGCCGACTGTCTTCGGGCCGAGCAGCACCCGCAGTTCCCCGCCGCGGCGGCGGTCGGCGGGTACGTCGTGGACGGAGACCCGGGCGGTGGTGGTGTCGGTCATCGCGCGCCTCCCGCGTGCGCCCGCTCGATCTTTTCCTTGATCACGGCGAGCTGGATCGTGCTGTTGGTGTTGATCCGGTTGGTCATGCCGGCGTTGTCGACAGGTGCGTCCGGTTTCATCGCGAAGTCCTGCGTCCAGGTCATGCGGGTACCGCCGGGCGTCTCGTCGTAGCGCCAGTGGATGCGCATGTACTCGAACGGGCCGGTCTCGACGCGCCGGGCGTGCACCTCGCGGGTGGCCGGGTCAGCGGTGCGCTCGCTGACCCAGCTCCACGACACACCGTTCTCGTCGGGGTGCATGGTGAGCCGGAAGCGCACGGTGTCGCCGTCGCGGTGCAGGATCTCCGCCACCGCGTACTCGGTGAACAGGTCCGGCCAGCGGGCCACGTCGTTGGTGATCTCCCAGACCAGCGGCAGCGGCGCGGCGATCTCCACGGCGTTCTCGGTGTGCCCGGGCGGGTCCGCCTTGCGGGCCACCAGGTCGGCGACGCCGGCGATGCTGAGCTGCCCGGCCTGTTCGGGGATCTTCACCCGCCACCTGTCGGCCACCACCGCTGACAGTTCGAGCAGTGCCAGCGAGTCCATGCCCAGCTCCTCCAGGCTCGCGGCCGGCGCGTCGGCGGCGGCGTCCGGGTCCAGGCCGCAGTGCGTGACCAGGATGTCGGTGATCTCGCGGGCGAGCGGGCGGTCGGGGGCGACGGTCATCGGTTCCTCCAGGTGGTCGGGCCGGCGGCGGGCACGGCGCTGACGGGGGTACGGCCGCCCGGCTCGGCGCGCGGGTCGGGTACGACCGCCCGCGCCGGGGACGCCTCGGCCACGCCGTCGGCGGACGGGGCGAGCAGGCGTTCCACCAGGGCGGTGGTGTGCCGGGCGGCGCGGAATGCCGGGTCGCGCAGCACCCGCCGGGCGAACGGGATCGTGGTACGTACGCCGGGGCCCGCCACGTCGAACTCGGCGAGCGCCCGGTCGAGCCGGTCCAGCGCGGCGTCCCGATCCGGCGCCCACACGGCCACCTTCGCCAGCAGCGAGTCGTAGTGCGGGCTGACCAGGTAGCCGACGTGGCCGTGGGTGTCGACCCGGGTGAACGGGCCGCCCGGCGGGCGGAAGCGGTCCAGCCGGCCGGGTGCGGGCGCGAAGTCGCGGTCCGGGTCCTCCACGTTGACCCGGCACTCGATCGCCACGCCGTCCAGGCGTACGTCGGACTGCCGCAGCCGCAGCGGGGTGCCGAACGCCACGTGCAGCTGTTCCTGCACGAGGTCGATGCCGGTGACCATCTCGGTGACCGGGTGTTCCACCTGGATCCGGCAGTTGATCTCCAGGAAGTGACAGCGTTCGGCCTCGTCGACCAGGAACTCCACGGTTCCGGCGCCGGTGAAGCCGACCGACAGCGCGCCGCGCAGCGCCACCTCGGCGACGGTGTCCAGGGTGGCCTGCCGCAGCGCGGGCGCGGGCGCCTCCTCGATCAGCTTCTGGTGCCGGCGCTGCACCGAGCAGTCCCGGGTGCCCAGGTGCACGCCGTTGCCGTGGCCGTCGCAGAGCACCTGCACCTCGACGTGGCGGGCGTCGGCGAGGTACCGCTCGACGTACACCCGGTCGTCGCCGAACGCGACCTGGGCGGCGGCGCGGGTCCTGGCGTACGCGCGGGGCAGCTCGGCGGCCGTGCGCACCACTGTCATGCCGCGCCCGCCACCGCCCGCCGCGGCCTTCACGATGACCGGATAGCCCACCTCGGCGGCCACCTCCTGCGCCTCGCCGACGGTGGGCAGCGTCCGTACGCTGCCCGGCGGCAGCGGCAGCCCGGCCTTGCTCATCAGCGCGCGGGCCGTGGACTTGTCCGCGAGCGCGGCCATCACCTGCGGCGGCGGGCCGACGAAGACCAGGCCGTTCTCGGCGCAGATCTCGGCGAAGTCGGCGTCCTCGGACAGGAAGCCGTAGCCAGGGTGGACCGCCTGCGCGCCGGTCTGCCGGGCGGCCTCCACGATCGCCGCCGCGTTGAGGTAGCTGCGGCGGCTGGCCGCCGGGCCGATCCGTACCGACTCGTCGGCCAGCCGCACCGGCAGCGAGTCGGCGTCGGCGCTGGAGTGCACCACCACCGTGCGCACGCCGAGTTCCCGGCAGGCGCGCAGCACCCGCAGCGCGATCTCGCCCCGGTTGGCGATCAGCACCTTGTCGAACATCAGGAGTCCTGTCCGGTGACCGGTTCCAGGGCGATCAGCGGCTGGTCGTACTCGACGGGCTTGCCGTCGTCGACGAGCACCTCGACCACCCGTCCGGCCTGGCCGGCGGTCACCTCGTTCATCAGCTTCATGGCCTCGACGATGCCGACCACCTGGCCCGGCCGGACCAGGTCGCCGACCGCGACGAACGGCATCGCCCCGGGTTCGGGGGCGCGGTAGAACGTGCCGACCACGGGTGAGCACACGGCCGGCCGGTCGATCGCGGGCGCGGTACGAGCGGCGGGCTCGGCGGCCCGCGCGGGGAGCGCCCCGGCCGGTTCGGCGACGCGCTGCGCCGGGGCCGCCGGGTCGTGCCACTCGACCTCCAGCACCGACTCGCCGCTGCGCAGTCGTACCCGGCGTACCGGCCCGGCCAGGTCGGCGACGAGCTTGCGGGCCTGCCGGCGCAGCCCGTCCAGCACCTGCTCGGCCTCGGCGTCGGCCATCACGCCACCTCCGCCCGACCCGCCGCGGGTGCGGCCGGGGACGGGCCGGCGGCGGCCGAGCGGGCCGCGCCGAAACGCCGGAACCGCTGCCGGCGGCGGCGGACCAGGGTGGCCGGAGGGACGGTGAGCAGCGGGGCGAGGTTCGCCGCGACCGCCCGGCGCAGCAACTCGGCCGCGCCGCCCGGGTCGGCGTGCGCGGCCGGGCGCGGCTCCGGCACCAGCTCGTCGACCACGCCGAGGCGGCACAGGTCGGCGCCGGTGAGCCGCAGCGCGCGGGCCGCCTGCGGGGCGGCCGAGCTGTCCGGCCAGAGGATCGCGGCGCAGCCCTCCGGGCTGATCACCGAGTAGACGGCGTGCTCCAGCATGAGCACCCGGTCGGCGACCGCGAGCGCGAGCGCGCCGCCGCTGCCGCCCTCCCCGGTGACCACCGCCACCACCGGCGTGGGCAGCACGGTGAGCGCGAGGATGTTCTCCGCGATCGCCGCCGCCTGGCCCTGCTGCTCGGCGTTCACCCCCGGGTCGGCTCCGGGCGTGTCCACGAGCGTCACCACCGGCAGCCGCAGCCGTGCCGCGAGACGCATCAGCCGCAGCGCCTTGCGGTGCCCGGCCGGGCTGGCCATGCCGAAGTTGCGCGTCACCAGTTCGGCGGTGGTGTGTCCCTTCTGGTGGCCGATCACCATCACCGGCCGGCCGTCGAGGCGGGCGATGCCGCCGACGACCGCCGGGCAGTCCGCGCCGAGCCGGTCGCCGTGCAGCTCCACGAACCCGTCGAACGCGGTCTCCAGGTAGTCCAGTGTGGTCGGCCGGCCCGGGTGCCGCGCCGTGCGTACCGTCTCCCAGGGGTCGCGGTCCGGACGCGCGGTCGCGGTCGGCACGGTGGCCGGCCCGCGCGGGGCGGGCGGGGTCTCCGGCGCGCGTCGGCCCGCCTCGGCGGCGGCGAGCAGCGCGGCGAGCCGGCCCCGCAACGCGTGCCGGGGCACCACCATGTCGACCTGGCCGTGCCGCAGCAGGTACTCCGCGGTCTGGAAGCCCTCCGGCAGCTTCGCGCCGGTGACCTGGCGGATCACCCGCGGCCCGGCGAAACCCAGCCGGGCGCCGCTCTCGGCGAGCACCAGGTCGGTGTTGGTCGCGAAGGAGGCGGCCACCCCGCCGTACGTGGGATCGGTGACCACGCTGACCGTGAGCAGGCCCGCCTCCCGCATCCCGGCGAGCGCCTGGCTGACGGTGGCCATCTGCATCAGCGACAGCGCGCCCTCCTGCATCCGCGCGCCGCCGGACGCGGTCACCAGCACCAGCGGGATGCCGTCGGCGAGCGCCCGCTCGGCGGTCCGGGTGATCAGCTCACCGACCGCGCAGCCGAGACTGCCGCCGAGGAAGCGGAAGTCCATCACCGCCAGCGCGACCGGGTGTCCGCCCAGCCGGGCGGTGCCGCAGAGCACCGCCTCGTCCAGGCCGGTCGCCGCGCGGGCCGCGCCGAGCCGGTGCGGGTACGGCAACTCGTCGACGAACTCGATCGGGTCGACGCGTACCGCCCGGTCCGGCAGCGGGACGAACGATTCCGGGTCGGCCAGCTGCGCCACCCGGTCCGGCGCGTCCAGCCGGGCGTGCGAGCCGCACTCCGGGCAGACGTCCAGGTTGCGGCGCAGCCGCTTACGGTAGAGCAGCGACGCGCACCCGTCGCACCTCGACCAGAGCTGCTCGTCGCGCGGTGCGGTCGTGGTCACCGTGGCCGCCCGGCGATGTCGTGGGCCGGCGCGTCGTAGCGGTAGAAGCAGTGCGCCATCGCGTCGCGCGGCGAACGCCAGGTCGGCAGGTACGGCGAGATGTACGGCCGCAGCCGCTCGCTGATCCGGACGAACTCCGGATGCCCGCGGTTGTCCTCCACCGCGCCCTGCGCCGGTGTCTCCGTCTCCAGCAGATGGACGTAGAGGTCGTGCAGCCGGTACAGCGAGCGGTGCCGGACCCCGACCAGGCCGGGCAGCTCGGTCGCGTCGGACTCGGCGAAGATCTCGGCCACCCGGTCCTCGGCCGTCGGCACCACCTTGGCGACGATGAGCGAACGGTCCATTCGCGCCTCCTGCACGTCCCGGTGCGCGGCGAACCAGTCGCGCCGCACGGATCGCCACACGGTCGCGCCGGCGGCGTCTACCGGGCGTCAACCGGGCCCCATCGCGGCACAAACATGGTGACGCTGCGTTGACGCAAGCTGTGCGTGAGCTATGCGAAGATCGCCTTCCGGTTTCGGGTCGGCGACACTTATTCGCAGATCACGGCCGTGTTACGGGTCCGCAGCGGACAGTCAGGTGGCCGACCGACCGTTGACTGAGAGTAACAGGGATTGATATTCTCCGTCTCGGTCAGCCCGGCCACGGCGGAGGTTCCCGACCGTGGCGGAGGCGTTCCGACACCGGCGTCGCGGGCGACGGTCCGGGCAACGCAAACGGTCGGGACGAGGGTTCCGGTGCTGGGGGGTGCGCCGTGGCGGGTGGATCGAGAATGCCGACGGCGGGCGAACCCGCCCCACGGGTGTCACTGCACCTGCTCGGCGGCTTCCAGCTGCTGCACGACGACACTCCCGTGGTCGTACCCCGGGGTCTGCAGCGCGTCATCGCACTGATCGGCCTGCGCCCGGCCGCGACCCGCAGCCACCTCGCCGGGCTGCTGTGGCCCGAGACGCCGGAGGAGCGGGCGCTGTCGTCGCTGCGGACCGCGCTGTGGCGGCTGCGGCAGGATCCGTGCTGCCCGCTGCGCACCGACGGCGACACCGTCCGCCTCGGACCCACCGTCCGCCTCGACGTGGACGACCTGGTGGAGACCGCGGCGCTGGTCCGCGAGGGCGCCGTCCCGCGCGGCGCCGCCGGCGCCGGACGCCACGACCTGCTCCCCGGCTGGTACGACGACTGGGTGCTGCTGGAACGCGAACGGCTGCGCCAGCTGCGCCTGCACATGCTCGAGGAACTCGCCGGCAACCACCTCACCGCCGGCCGGCACGGCGAGGCGCTCGAGGCGGCCCTGGAGGCGATGGCCGCCGAGCCGCTGCGGGAGACCCCGCACCGCCTGGTGGTCCGCATCCACCTGGCCGAGGGCAACGCGTTCGAGGCGGTCCACTCCTTCTACGTCTACCGCGACCTGCTCCTGCGCGAGCTGCGCCTGGAACCGTCCCCGGCGATGACCGCGCTGCTCGACGACACGCTCGCGCCGATCCGCCGGGCCAGCCGCCCGGAACCGCCGCCGCGCCGCACGGACCGGACCGCCAAACCGGCGCCGCGCGCCCCCACCGCGCCGCCACCACCATCAATGCCCCGGGGTACGCGGTGACGGCGAGGTGACAGCGCGACCGGCACCGTGAGGCCAGCACCGCGGCGGCGAGAGGGGTCACGATGAGTCGACTGTTGGTGGTCAGCCGGATCGTGCCGGGCGCACAGGGAAGGGTGGCGCAGATCTTCGCCGAGGCCGACGCCACCGAGCTTCCCCACCTCACCGGCGTCCGGCACCGGTCGCTGTACTACCTGCACGACCTGTGCGTCCATCTGATGGAGACCGTCGACGTCGCCCCCGGGCTGACCGCGGAGCTGCGCGACAACCCGCTCTACGAGCAGGTGAACAAGCGGCTCTCCGCGCACACCTCCCCGTACCTGCCGACCTGGCACTCCCCCCGCGACGCGGTGGCCGGCTGCTTCTACAGCTGGGACACCGCCGACGCGCCTGCGCCCGACCGGATCCACTGACCGGCCACGGGCGACGGACGGGGCGCCCCGGAACCACGCACGGCACCCAGGTTCCGGGGCGTCTCCCTGCTCTCCGAAGCCGCTCGACCCGCCTTCCGGCACACGCTCGGTCATCCTCCGGGCACCGGCCGACACCGCCGGTCCCACCGTCGTGGCCCGGCCCCGGGCTGCCTGTCGTGCGCCGCGCGGGTGTGCGAAGCTGCCCCGAGTCTTTCGCCACCGTCGTGCACGTACATAGAAGGAGGTTGGCCATGCCGTCGAGCTTCGGGCAGTGGCTGTTCGTGATACTGGCCCTGCTCATCGGATTCGGTGCCGGCTGGTTCGTCGTCGGCCGCCGCCGGCCCGGCGCTCCGGCGACGCCCACGGTGGAGACCGCCCCCGCGGTGACCGCCACCGTCGACGAGCCGCGCCCGGTCGCGGTGGTCGACGAGCCCCCGGCGACCGCCACGGTGGCCGAGCAGCCCGCGCCCACCGAGACGGCGACCGCCGAGCCGGCCGTCGCCACCGCCGCCCAGGCCACCGACGAGCCGGAGGCGTCGTCGAGCACCGCCTCCGAGCCGGTGTCCTCCCCCGCCGAGTCCGAGCCGGTGACGGCCTCCACGCCGGCCGTTGTGGACGAGCCCGCCGCCACCCCGGCCTCCACCGATGTGGAGGAGCCGGTCGCGTCTCCGGCGCTCGTCACCGAGCCGGAGCCCTTCGCGGTGGAGCCGGAGCGCGCGCCCGTCGCCGTCCCGGCGCAGTCGACGCCCGCCGACGAGCCGGCGGATTCGGCAACGACGCCGACTGCTGGTTCGACCACGGCGGAGGCAGCGCCGTCGCCGGTCGAGACCGCCGAGCAGGTGGAGACCGTCGAGCCGGTCAAGACGGCCGAGCAGGTCGAGCAGGTCGCGCCGGCCGAGACCGCCGAGCCCGCGACGACGGCCGAGCCGGTCGCCGCCACGCCGGCCGTGGTGCCCGCGCCGCGGGCCTCGGCCGAGAACGGCGTGCCGGCGGACGCCGCCGGTGACGCGCCGGACGACTTCCGGCGCATCCAGGGCATCGGGCCGAAGATGGCCGCCGCGCTCCAGGACGCCGGGATCCGCACCTACCGGCAGCTCGCCGAGCTGGACGAGGCCGCGCTGCGGCAGACCGTGAAGGCCGCCGGGCTGCGTGCCGCGCCCGGTCTCGCCTCCTGGCCGCAGCAGGCCAAGGTGCTGGCGGGTGCCCCGGCCGACGCCGAGCGGGTGCTGCCGGCGAGCGCCGAGTAGTCCGCAACCCGCGTTCCGGGCCGGTGGTGACTGTGGTCGCCACCGGCCCGGCGCGTTTCGCGCGGCCGATTCGCGACGTGCGGCATCCCCCGGCGCGGCCGTCCCTCGGATGGCGGGCAACCACCGCACCCGGCATGGAACGACGACAGAGTGTGATCGGCAGGAGCGTTATGTCGGAAAGCTGACCGGACGGGAACGGGCGTCGCTACCGTCGGTGAAGGGCCGGGACGGCCCGCCGCGCGTACCGCCACCCGCAGGAGCGTCTCGTGCCCACCGCAGCGCCGGATCCCGCCGGCCGGCGACCGCCGGTCCGCGATCCGGAGGCGCCGCGCCGGGTGACGCTGCTCGAACTCTTCTTCGACCTGGTCTACGTGGTCGCGCTCGCGTTGATCTCGCGCAACCTGGTCGGGTCGGTGACCTGGGAACGGGCCGCCGAGTCGCTGGTCATGCTGATGGCGATCTGGTGGACCTGGGCGATCACCACGCTGGTCACCGACATCTACGACCCGCAGCGCACCGAGATCAAGCTGCTGATCGTGGCGGTGATGTTCGGCGCGCTGCTGATGACCACCGCCATCCCGGAGGCGTTCGGCTCCCGTGGGCTGGTGTTCGGCGGCACGTACGTGGCGATCCATCTCGGACGCGGGCTGTTCCTCATGCCCGCCGTACGGCGGCATCCGCAGAGCAATCGCCGGGCCCTGCGCATCTTCGTCTGGTTCGCCGTGTCGGCGGTGCCCTGGCTGGTCGGCGCGCTCGCCGTGCACGGCACCGCCCGGCTGTGGCTGTGGGCCGGCGCCCTGGCCATCGACTATCTCGGGTTCCGGCTGGCGTACCCGGTCCCCGGCCTGGGCGCGGTGCCGGAATCCCAGCGCAACGTGACGGCCGAGCACCTGTCCGAGCGGTACCAGCAGTTCTTCATCATCGCGCTCGGCGACGCCGTGCTGGTCGCCGGCACCGTGTTCAGCGCGCACCACTCCGAGGCGGAGAACCTGGCCGCCTTCGCCACCGCGTTCGGCACCACGCTGCTGCTCTGGCGCATCTACGTGCACAAGTCCGGTGAGCTGCTGCCGCACGCCATCGCCCGGGCCGCCCAGCCGAGCCGGTTCCTCAACACCGCGCCGTACACCCATCTGCTGATGGTGGCCGGGGTGGTGACCACCGCGGCGGGCTTCGACCTGGTCCTGCTGGAACCGACCGGCCACACGCCGCCGGCCTGGCTGGCGGTGATCCTCGGCGGGCCGGCGCTCTTCCTGACCGGCCGGGGCGCGTTCGAGTACGAGGTGTTCAGCCGCGTCTCGCGGTCCCGGCCCGGCGGCGTGCTGGCGCTGCTCACGATCGCGCCGGCCGGGTTGTTCCTCGCACCGGTCTACGCCTCGGCCGGGGCGATGCTGGTGCTGGCCGGGGTGGCGTTCGCCGACTACCGCCGCAGCCGGGGCCGCCCGCCCGAGGAGCCGATGCCACCGCACTGAGGTAATCGGAATCGGCCGTGCCGGCACCGGTGCGCCGTTTGGCGGATCACCCGCACGGGGTACATGGCCTCCACCTCGAATCCACCACAACCCCAGTGGAGGCAACTGATGCGCGGCACCTCGATAGTCGGCGTCCTGGTCGTCATCTGGCTCATCATCGGCGCCATCGCCGCGGGTCAGCGCGGCTACTACGGAAACGACGAAACCAACTGCGCGGAGGCGGGCACCATCCTGGTCACCATCGTGGCCGGCCCGCTGAACTACATCGGCGCCAACCCGAAGGTGGACTGCAAGCTCCCCGAGCCGTCGAAGTAGGCGTCACCCCCGTACTCCCCTCCCGGCCCGCGCCCGCCCGGCGAGCGCGGGCCGTTTCGTGCCCGTGGCGCGGCCCGTCACCACCGCTACGGCGTCCTAGGAGGCTGGGTTTCGCGGGGTTTGCCCACGGAAACGGTGGGAACGGCAGCGGTTCGCCGACGACGGAACGGAGAACCGGGCATGCGGATCGGCTACAAGCTCGCCTCGGAGGCGTTCGGGCCCCAGGAACTCATCCGGCAGGCGGTCCGCGCCGAGGAGGTCGGCTTCGACTTCGTCGAGATGAGCGACCACTACCACCCCTGGCTCGAGGTGCAGGGCCACTCCTGCTTCACCTGGAGCGCGCTCGGCGCGATCGCCGCCCGCACCACCACCCTCGGCCTCGCCACCGGCGTCACCTGCCCGTCGGTCCGCTACCACCCGGCGATCGTCGCGCAGGCCGCCGCCACCATGGCGCTGATCTCCGACGGGCGGTTCACGCTCGGGGTGGGCGCCGGCGAGCGGCTCAACGAACACGTCGTCGGGCAGGGGTTCCCCAGTGTGCGGGGGCGGCACGAACGGCTGCGCGAGGCGCTGGAGATCATCCG
The DNA here is from genome assembly GCF_008868145.1 of Micromonospora sp. AMSO1212t. Taxonomy (NCBI): domain Bacteria; kingdom Bacillati; phylum Actinomycetota; class Actinomycetes; order Micromonosporales; family Micromonosporaceae; genus Micromonospora; species Micromonospora sp. AMSO1212t. The sequence continues at coordinate 11,209 of NZ_WBKS01000080.1, read as the reverse complement.
GCTGCTCTGGCAGGGCGGATACCGCTCGTACGACGGCCGGCACCTGAAGCTGGAGGACGCCCGGGTCTGGGACCTTCCCGACCAGCCGCCGGTGATCGCCGTGGCCGCCAGCGGCCGGGAGTCGGCCGGCCTGGCGGCCGAGCTGGGCACCGGCCTGTTCGCCACCGAGCCGAAGTCGTCGATCGTCGACCAGTACCGCAACGCCGGCGGCGGGGGCCCGCGCTACGCCGAGGTGCCGATGGCCTGGGCCGCCGACGAGGAGTCGGCGGTACGCGCGGCGAAGGAGACCAGCCGCTGGGCGATCACCGGCTGGAAGGTGATGAGCGAGCTGCCCAACCCGGTGAACTTCGACGCCGCCACCGCCTGGGTCGAGGACCACCACATCCGGCAGCAGTTCTCCGTCGGCCCCGACGCCGCGCCGCACGTGGAGAAGGCGCGGACGTACGTCGAGGCCGGCTTCGACCACATCGTGCTGCAGAACGCCGGGCCGGACCCGGACGGCTTCCTGGACTTCTGCGCCCGCGACCTGCTCGCCCGGGTCCGCGCGCTCGGCTAGTCCCCCGTGCCCGGCCGGCCCTCGCGCTCAGCCGGTCCCCGTGCTGGCCGGCCCCTCGGACCTCAGCCGCCGACGTGGATGCCCGGGCGGCGGGTCGGGTCCGGCTCGGACTTGCGGATGATCTCCCGCACCACGGGCGGGGTGTCACCCCGGCCGAGGATGAGGTAGCGCAGCAGGTGCGCGATCGGGTTCCCCTCCGACCACTCGAAGTGGCAGTGCGGGCGGACGCCCGTCGCGTCGCGCAACGCCAGCAGGATCGCGGCAATCGCGTTCGGCGCGGCGGGGCTGCTCGCGCGCAGGATCCGGTATCCGCCGGACTCCACCCCGTGCACCCGCAGCACCTGGCTGAACTGGGACGGGTCGCTCACGTCGATCTCGAGGAACAGCACGTCGGCGGCGCCGGGCACCGGGTTCATCGACCGTTGCGCCCGCTCCTTGACCCGGTACTCCTTGACCGAACCGCGCTGCCGCTTGTTGGCGATCAGGTGCAGCCGCCCGTCCCGGGCCACGGATTCGTCCACGAAGCGGCGGGCCGCCTCGTCGAACTCGATCCGCTCGGCGCGCAGCTCGGTGGTCCGGGTGACCCGGGAGATCAGCGACACCGCGACGATCCCGGCGATGAAGAACCCGGAGATGGTGATGCCGTCCGGCTTCTCCACCACGTTCTCCGCCAGCGCGTACAGCAGCACGGCGGTGAGCAGCGCGAACCCGGCGGCGGCGGCGCGGCTGCGGGCGCGCAGCGCCGCGATGGTCACCGCTATCGCGCCGGAGACCATCATCGCGAGGATGCCCGTGGCGTACGCGCCGGCCTGGGCGTTCACGTCGGCGGAGAAGGCGATCGTGATGGCGATGCTGATCGCGGTGTAGACCAGCACCACGGGACGCACCGCCCGCCCCCACTCCGGCGCCATGCCGTACGACGGCAGGTAGCGGGGCACGATGTTGATCAGCCCGGCCATCGCCGACGCGCCGGCGAACCAGAGGATGAGCACGCTGCTGATGTCGTAGACGGTGCCGAACGCCTCGCCGAGGTGCTCGTGGGCGAGGAACGCCAGCGCCCGGCCGTTGGCCGGCCCGCCGGGGTCGAACGCCTCGGGCGGGATCAGCACCGTGGTCACGAACGTGGTGGCGATCAGGTAGACCGACATGATCAACGCGGCGGCGGTGAGCAGCCGGCGGGTGTTGCGGATCCGGGCGTCCAGCCGCCGCTGCACGTCCTCGCCGTCGCCGCGCACCAGCGGCATCATGCTCACCCCGGTCTCGAACCCGGACAGGCCGAGCACCAGCAGCGGGAACGCGAGCACGCTGGTGGCCAGGACGTCGCCGGGCCCGCCGGCGTCGGCCAGCCGGCCGGTCCAGTCACCGAGCAGCCCCGGGTCGGCGACGACCTCGGCCACCCCGGCGACCACCACCACCGCGTTCAACGCGAGGAACACCGCCACCAGCGGGATGGCGACCTGCACGGCCTCGCTGAACCCGAGCAGGAACACGCCGCCGAGCACGAGCAGCAGAGCCACGGTGACCAGCACCGCCGCGGTGTCGCCGTGCGGGAACGACGCGGGCAGCACCGGATTCTCCAGCAGGTGCACACTGGCGTCGGCGGCGGAGAGCGTGATCGTGATGATCCACGAGGTGGCGACGAAGCCGAGCAGCACCAGCACGAAGACCTTGCCGCGCCAGAACGGCAGCAGCCGCTCCAGCATGGCCACCGAGCCCTGCCCGTGCGGGCTCTCCCGCGCCACCCGGCGGTACATCGGCAGCATCCCGAGCAGGGTGAGCGCCACGATCAGCAGCGTGGCCAGCGGGCTGAGCGCGCCGGCCGCCACGGCGGCGATGCCGGGCAGGTAGGACAGCGTGGAGAAGTAGTCGACGCCGGTCAGGCACATCACCTGCCACCACGGGTGGGACCGGGTCTGGTGCTCGCGGACCTCCGGGCCGACCGGCTCGACCCGGTGCGCGAACAACCACCGGTGCAGCCGGCCCGCCGGCGGCGACGGCCGCGTCGGGGCCGCCACCCGTTCCGGCAGCTCCGGAGCGGCACGACCGGACCGCTCGCCGTGGTCGCCGTGCCGGCCGGCCCGGGCCGCCGCGGCCGCGTGCGCCTCCCGGCGCCGCTCCCGCGAACGCCTGGGCTGTTCCGCGTCCCCCGCCTGCCCCATCTGCTCCCCTTCGTCCCTATGAAGACGGTAGGGGTTGCCCCGGGCACGACCCGGCCGAACCGGTCAAAGATCCGGTCCGCGGGCCAGCGCGTCACGCACCGCCGCCGGGTCGGCCACGGTCACGGTGACCGCCGGGTGCCGCGGCCACGAGCCGGGGGCCAGCCCTGGCACCGGCTCGGCGAAGCGCAGGCAGACCCCGCCGGCCACGCTGGCGCCGAAGGTCACCCCGCCGTCGGCCGCCGACAGGTGCGGTCCGATCGCCCGCCACCAGCGGTACGGTCCGCTCAGCTCGGCCCCGGTCACGTTGTCCGGTGTGGTGCGCAGCAGCCACGGGCCGAACCGGACGACGAGCGCGTCCGGGCCCCAGTCGAGCCAGGCCGTGGCGGGCCGTACGCCGAGCAGCGCCAGCGGCAGCCGGAACGCCGGGTCGAAGCGGAACGGGAAGCGGCGGACCGGGCCCGGCGGGGGCGCCCCGGGGCCGGCCGGTTCGTCTCGCGGCACGGCGGCGACGTACCCGGTGCGGCGGGCTCGACACCCGCGGGCGGCGTTCCCGCGTCCCGCGCCCGGACGGCGGGACGCGGGAACCCCCCGTCCCGGCTACTGCAGGAACGCCCCGAGGGGTGACAGCAGCAGCCGGCCGAGCAGCGCGGCGTTGTCGTCCAGCCGCGTCCGCTCACACTCGCGGGCGTCCGGGTCGTGCCGGCAGCGCCAGATCTTCTGCGCGTTGCGCCAGGCCACGTTCCGGGTGTACTCCACCAGTTCGCCCTGGTACCAGTCGTCGATGTCGCCGTTCACCATGTCGATCATGAGTTGCCAGTTGTCCAGGTAGCCGCGGCGCAGCACCGGGATCCGTTCGGCGAAGATCTTGTTGATCTCCAGATAGTCGCGGTGCTGGTCGCTGCCGTCGATCGGCTCGGACTCCAGGCTGTCGAACGTGGTCACCAGCGCGAACGGCAGGTCGTAGTTGATGTGCGCGTTGACGCCCGCGGCGGCCGACGGCAGCGGCCGGGCGTCCGGGCCGCGCATCCGCTTGAACAGGCACGACCACGCCTTCGGGGTGTTCGGGCTGGAGTCGGTCCAGAACCGCAGCGCCTCGAAGTAGCGGGCCGCGAACTCCACGTCCAGCCGCGCCAGGAACGCCGGGTCGCAGAACCGGTCGTCGTACAGGCCGTCGAGCACCGTGCTGGTGATGACCAGGTAGAGCTTGTTGAAGTCGGCGAGCGGGCAGCTCTCCTCCAGCGGCGGCAGCCGGACCAGCATGTCCTGGAGCTTGGTCAGATGGTCCACGACCGCCGGCACGTCGGCGGGGTGGTCGGCCAGCAACCCGACGATGTCCTGGTGCACAGGCCCCCAGACCGGTTCGGTCATCTCTCCTCCACAACGGCCGGCGCCCCCACGACGCCACCACCCCTGTTCCGCGGGACAGCCTGCCAGCCGCCGTCCACACCGCGGATCCGTCGAACGACGTATTGCCGGCGTACGCCTACTCGGCGCCGTTGCGCAGGAAGATGGCGCTGGCCTGCACCCGGGTGCGTACCTGGAGCTTGTCGAAGATGTGCGAGACGTGGACGCCGATGGTCCGCTCGCTGATGAACAGCCGTTGGCCGATCTCCCGGTTGGTCAGCCCCTCCGCGACGGCGGCGAGCACCTCCCGCTCCCGCGCGGTGAGCGTCGCCAGCTCGTCCACCGCCGGCCCGGCGGGCGCCGCCGCCCGCTGCCGGGGCACCGGCGCCGGGTCCGGCGCGGCGTCCAGGGTCACCCGGGCCCGCGAGGCGATGGTACGGATCTCCGCGGTCAGCGGCACCGCGCCGAGCGACTGGGCCATCGCGTGCGCCCGGTGCAGCAGCTTGCCCGCGGTGGCCACCCGGCTGCGGCGGGCCAGAAGCGCCTCGGCCTGCCGCAACCGGGAGTACGCGGCCGGGTAGGGGTGGTTGCGCCGGTCCCACTCGAGCGCGGAGCGCTCCCAGAGCGCGGGGTCGCCGCGGCCGTCGTCGAGCCGGCTCAGCTCGGCGTCGCAGAGCGCGAGGAACCCCTCGGCGACGTAGCGCACCGGTGCGCCCGCCTTGGCGCTCTTGCCGGTCACCCGGTCGACCACCTCGCGCAGCCGGCGTACCGCGTTCGGGTCCACCTCGATCGTGCGGCTGGCCGCCGCCTCGGCCTCCGCGCGCAGCCCGTGCCAGGCCAGCGTGGCCAGCACGATCACGTCGTCGGAGCGGCTCTCGGTCAGGCCCCGCTGCACCGCCTGCCGGGCCACGTCGTGCCGGCCCTGCCACATGGCCAGACCGGCCCGCAGGATCAGCATCGGCAGCACGTGCCGGGCGCCGCCGCCGGCCAGCACCGTCGCGACCGCCTCCAGGTCGCGGTCGGACGCCTCGACGTCGCCGTACCCGACGGAGAGCCGGCACCGGGCCAGCAGCAGCTCGACCGCGTCGGCCCCGGACGGGCGGTGCCGCAGCGCGGCGGCGACGACCTTCTCCGCCTCGGCCCACTGCCCCACCCGGAACAGCCCGTTCGTCGCCACCGCCAGCAGCCGGGTCTCCCAGGTGCGGCCGAGCCCCAGCTCGGCGACCCGGTCGGCGCCCCGGCGGGCCACCACCACCCCCTCCTCGAGGATGTTCAGCGGCCCGGTGAGCAGCTCGGCCAGGTGCAGGTACGCGCAGGCCACGTCCTCCGGCCGGCCGGACCGCTCGGCGGTGTCCAGCGCCTGGCGCATCACCGCCAGCCCGGCGGCCGGATCCTCCAGGAACGCCTCGCTGAACCCGAGCGCGGCGCTGGCCATCACCACCTCGGAGATGGTGCCGGGAACGTCGGCGGCGAGCGCGAGGGCCTCCCGGGCCTGGTCGCCGGCCTCGGCGTAGCGGCCCAGGTGCAGCAGCAGCTCGGCCAGCCGGGCGGCGGCGGTGCACCGCTCCCGCGGCGTGCAGTCGGGCGAGTCCAGCACCCGCCGGTACTCCTGCTCGGCGGGAGCCGACCGGCCGGCCGCGGCCAGGTAGCGGGCCCGGCGGATGCGCAGCGCGCAGACCGGCGGCCCGGACGGGTCGTCGGCCAGCTCCTCCAGCAGCGTCAGGGCGCGGGCGTGCTCACCGCTGTGGTGCGCGGCCTCGGCGGCGTGGCTGAGCAGCTCGGCCCGGTCCACCTCGACCGGCTCGGGCCGTGCCCCGTCGGGCAGGACGGCGGCCGGCTCGGTGGCCAGGGTCAGCGCGGCGGACCAGTGGCGGTGCGCCTCGGCGTATCCGTGCAGCCGTTCCGCCTCGCGGGCGGCGGCCATCGCGGCGGGCAGCGCCCGCGCCGGCTCGCCCGCGTGCCGCCAGTGGTGGGCCAGCCGGGCCTGGTGCAGCTCGGCCGGTACGGCGGTGAGCGCCTCCGCGTAGCGGCGGTGCAGCGCGGCCCGCTCGGCGGGCAGCAGCTCGTGGGCCAGGACCTCGGCGACCAGCCGGTGCCGCAGCCGGTAGCCGTCGTCCGCGCCGACAAGCAGGCGGTGCGCGACCGCCTCGCGGACCGCGTCGAGCAGCTCCTCCTCGGGCAGCCGCACCACCTGGGCCAGCAGCCAGTGGTCGACCGGCTCGACGCCCACCGCCACCGCGTGCACCACCGCGTGCGCCGGCTGGGGCAGCGCGTCGACCCGGTCGAGGAACACCTCGCGCAGCGTGTCGGAGAGGCCGTCGCGGCCGTCGCGCCGGTCGCGGGCCAGTTCCTCCACCACGAACGGGTTGCCGCCGCTGCGCTGCCAGAGCTGGTCGGCGGCCTCCGGCGGCAGCGGCGCGCCGACCACCGCGGCGGCCAGTTCGTCGGTGGCGGACCGGTCCAGCGGCAGCAGGTCGATCACCCGCACCGAGCGCAGCCGGCGCAGCTCGGTGAGCACCCGGCGCAGCGGGTGCGCGCCGCGCAGCGACTCGGCCCGGATCGCGGCCAGCACTGAGAGCTGGAGGTCGCCGAGCCCGGCCAGCAGGTAGAGCAGAAGCTGCCGGGTGCTGCGGTCGACCCACTGTAGATCGTCGAGGACGAGCACCAGCGGCCGTCCGCCGGCCACCACGTGCAGGCCCTGTGCGACGCGTTCCAGCAGCGCCCCGGCGCCGTCCGGGCCGGGGGTCTCCTCGTCGAAGACCTGCAACACCCCGCGGATGGCCGACGCGGTGCGCGCCTGCGCCTGCTCGGCGTCGAGCCGGCGCAACGCCTGCCGTACCGGGTGCAACGGCGAGGCGTCTCCGATGTCGAGGCAGGTGCCGGTGAGTACCAGGGCACCGCTCCGCCGCAGTTGCTCGCCGACCTCGGTCAGCAGGCGGGACTTACCCACCCCGCTCTCTCCGGTGAGGAACACCGCGCCGGTCTGCCCGGGCCGCAGGTCGTCGTAGAGCGCCGACCGCAGCGTCGCCATGGTCCCGGTACGGCCGACGAGCGGTGCCGTGTCCACGTCGCTGGCCATGGGAGGCAGCCTAGTCACAGGCCCCCGCACCGTTCTACGGCCTCGGGCCCGGATCGGTACCTCTCGCGTCGACTACACGACTAATGGTTGCGGGTGCCCGACATACGTCGTCCTACAGATCCCCCGAGAACCCGGTGGTGAAAGTCTGCTGAGGTCGTCGGGCACCACGATCGGGAAAGGGTGGGTGCGATGTTGATCACCACGCCCGTGGGGAGTCGGAAAGCCGTCATCACGGCGTGCCGGCCGGTGCCCGAGGAACGACGCACCGTGACCGTCCTCTTCGTCGACATCGTCGGCTCGACCCGGCTGGTCGAGCGACTCGACCCAGAGGACGTACGCGCGTTGCAGCGCGCCTACTTCGGCACCGTCGCCTCCGTGCTGCGCCGCTGGCGGGGCGTGGTGGAGAAGTACGTCGGCGACGCGGTGATGGCGTTGTTCGGCGCATCCGGTTCGGACGGTCTCGACGCGTACCGGGCGGTGCGGGCCGGGCTGGACATCCAGGCCGCGCTGGAGCGGCGGCGACCGGGCGGCGTCCGGCTGCGCGTGCGGGTCGGCGTGGCGACCGGCGAGGTGCTGCTCGACCTGGCCGAGGTCCGCGACGGCGGCCACGGCGCGGCCAGCGGCGCGGTGATCACCACGGCGGCCCGCCTCCAGGAGCACGCGCCGCCGGGCGGGGTCGTGGTCTGCCCGGTCACCCGGACCGCGGTGGCCGGCCTGGTCGAACAGCGTCCACTCGCCACCCTGACGCTCGCCGGCAAGGCGCTCCCGCTGGACGTGTGGCGGGTGACCGGGGCGGCCGGGGGCAGGACGGGCCGGCACCGCGTCCCGCTCGTGGGCCGTCGTCGCGAGCTGGCCGGCGCGGCCGACGAGGTGACCCGGGCGCTGCGCGAGCGCCGTCCCCGGTGGATCTCACTGGTCGGACCGCCGGGCAGCGGCCGCAGCCGGCTGCTGCACGAGGTGACCCGTGCCGTGTCGCACGTGGACGGTGTGCCGGTGCGCCGCCGGGTGACGGCCTGCCCGCCGTACCCGTGCGGCGAGCTGGCGCCGCTGGCCGACCTGGTCCGTCCCCGGCCGGACGGCACGGTCGCCGACGGTCCGGGCGGTGTGCTCGCCGCGTTCCTCGCCGCGCCGGACGACGACACGGTGGCGGCCCGCGCCGTGGTCGCCTGCCGCGAGGCGCTGCTCGGCCTGGCCGCCGACGCGCCGGTGGTGGTCGCGGTGGACGACCTGGACCGGGCCGCCCCGGCGCTGCGCCGGTTCCTGCACCAGCTCCACGTCGCGGCGGGTGAGCGGGGACTGCCGCTGGCGGTGGTCACCACGTGCGGCTCCGGCTCGGCCGACCCGTTGCCCGCACCGGCGCGGCGGATCCCGGTGGAGCCGCTGGGACCGCTGGACACCGGGCGGCTGCTGCGGCACCTGCTCGACCGGGCCGGTCGGCCGGCGGAGCTCGTCGCGCGGCTGCTTCCGCTGGTCGGCGGCAGTCCGGCGGTCGCGACCGCGTACGCGTCGGCGGATCCGGACGGCGAGCCGGGTGGCGTACCGGCTGCCGCGCGCCGCCTGGTGGACGCCCGGCTGGACCGGCTCGACGGTACGCACCGGGCGGTCCTGCTGGCCGGCGCCGCCCGGCGTGGCCCGGTCGTGGCCGCCGCGGCCGAGGCGATGCTCGGCTGGCCCGCCGGCCGGGCCGAGCCGGTGCTGCGGGCGCTGGCCGCGGCGGGGCTGGTACGCCCGGTCACGGCCGGCGACTGGGCGATCGACGCGCTGGTGGCGCGGGTGGCCGCGCTGCGGCTGTCCCGTGCGGTACGCGCGGACTTCGCCCGCCGCCTGCGCACCGCGAAGGACTCCGCTGCCGGCCGGGTGCCGGGAGCGGGAACCGGCGTCCCGTCCCGGGGCGCCGGCGAGCGGGAGGTCTGCCCGCTCGGGGCGGGACGGTCGCGCCGGTCGGGTGGAGGGGCCCGACCGGCGCCCGTCCCGCCGGACCGGCTCGATCGCTCCGACACTCTCCACCCGGTGCCCGGGCAGCCGGGCCGGGCCGGGGTGCTCCGGGCGGTGCCCGCACGACCGGGGCAGCCGGCCCGCGCCGGGCCTGCGCCGGGCGACGCGACACGGATCGTCCCGGGCGCCACGGCGTGGCCCGGGCGGACCGGTCCGTCCGGGCGGGTGGGCCGGCGAAGAACCGAGCCCGGTGGGCACGCGCTCGGGCTGGCCGCATGACGTCCGGGTCGGAGCGGGCACGGGGCCACTCCGGCCCGGACGTCACCCGGGCTCGCAGGCGTGCGGGCGCAGGCCCGCGGACGGATCAGTCCCGGGCGATGGTGCGGCTGCGGCCCCGGAACTCGGCCACCACCTCGTCGCCGCGCCGTACCGTCACGTCGTAGATGCCGCTGCGGCCGTGCCGGACCCGTTCGGTGGCATACGCCTCCAGCAGGTCGCCCTCGCGTACCGGGCGCAGGAAGCTGATCTCGCCACCGGCCGCCACAGTGGCCGGGCCGTGGCTGTTGCAGGCCAGTGCGAACGCGGTGTCGGCGAGCAGGAACACGAAACCACCGTGCCCGATCGCGTGCCCGTTGAGCATCGCCGGGGTGACCCGCATCCGGGCCACCGCCGCGCCGTCGCCGGCCGAGACGAGTTCGATGCCGAGCCCCTTGGACGCCACGTCGGCGTCGAACATGTCGTGCGCCGCGGTACGGCCGCCGTCGCCGGCCATGTCAGGACTCCCGCCGCTGGTCGACGATGCGGCGCATCTTGCCCATCGAGCGTTCCACCCCGTCCGGCTCGATCACCCGTACCGCCACCGACACCCCGATCGTGTTCTTGACCTGCTCGACGAGAGTGGCGCCGGCCCGCTCGGCCTCGTCGGCGGCGGCGCCCGCCCGCCGCTCCACGTGGACGGTGAGCGTGTCGAGCCGTCCCCGCCGGTCGAGCACGCACTGGAAGTGCGGCGACAGGGCCGGGGTACGCAGGATCAGCTCCTCGATCTGGGTCGGGAAGACGTTCACCCCCCGGACGATCATCATGTCGTCGGTACGCCCGGTGATCTTCTCGATCCGCCGCATCGGGCGGGCGGTGCCGGGCAGCAGCCGGGTCAGGTCGCGGGTGCGGTAGCGGACCACCGGCATGGCCTCCTTTGTCAGCGAGGTCAGCACCAGCTCACCCCGCTCGCCGTCGGGCAGCACCTCACCGGTGACCGGGTCGATGATCTCCGGGTAGAAGTGGTCCTCCCACAGGTGCAGGCCGTCCTTGGTCTCCACGCACTCGACCGCCACGCCCGGCCCCATCACCTCGGACAGGCCGTAGATGTCGAGCGCGTGCATGTCCAGGCGCTGCTCCAGCTCGTTGCGCATGTCCTCGGTCCACGGCTCGGCGCCGAAGATCCCCACCCGCAGGGAGGTGGCGCGCGGGTCGACGCCCTGGCGTTCCATCTCGTCGACGATGGCGAGCATGTAGCTCGGCGTCACCATGATGACCTCCGGTTCGAGGTCGCGGATCAGCATCACCTGGCGCTCGGTCATGCCGCCGGACACCGGGACGACCGTGCAGCCCAGCTCCTCGGCGCCGTAGTGCGCGCCGAGGCCGCCGGTGAACAGCCCGTAGCCGTACGCGACGTGCACCCGGTCGCCGCGGCGGCCTCCGGCGGCCCGGATCGAGCGGGCCATGAGCTCGGCCCAGGTGTCCAGGTCGGCGCGCGTGTAGCCGACGACCGTGGGACGGCCGGTGGTGCCGGAGGAGGCGTGCAGCCGGGCGACCCGCTCGCGGGGCACCGCGAACATGCCGAACGGGTAGTTCTCCCGCAGCTCCGCCTTCGCGGTGAACGGGAAACGGGCCAGGTCGGCCAGTTCACGCAGGTCGTCCGGGTGCGCGCCGAGGGCGTCGAACGCGCGCCGGTAGTGGGGCACGTTGCCGTACGCGTGCCGCAGCGAGTGCCGCAGCCGGTCCAGTTGCAGCGCACGCAGCTCGTCGACGCCGATCCGCTCGACGGGATCCAGCTCGTCCGGACGAGGGGTGCGGTCCTGCACGGTGACCTCCTGGCACGAGGGTGGGCCCGAGGCCGCCGCCCCGGGCGCTGCCGCC
>NZ_WBKS01000079.1:0-27050 GCF_008868145.1 Micromonospora sp. AMSO1212t | reverse complement strand
AGCGCGGGGTGAGGCGGTCGGTGCCGAGCTTGTCGCGGAGGACCTCGGGGACCACTACCGAGCCGTCGGGCTGCTGGTGCTGCTCCAGGATGGCCGGGAACAGGCGGCTGGTGGCGAGCGCCGAGCCGTTGAGCGTGTGCACGAAACGGGTCTGCTTCGCGCCCGGCTCGCGGTAGCGGATGGCCGCCCGGCGGGCCTGGTAGTCACCGGCCCAGGAGACCGACGACACCTCCTTGTACTTGCCGGTGCTCGGCATCCACACCTCGACGTCGAGCGTCTTCTTCATCGAGGCGCTCGCGTCACCGGCGGCGAGCAGGCTGGTCTGGAAGTGCAGACCGAGCTTGCCGACCAGGCCCTCGACGTGCCCGACCATCGCCTCCAGCGCCGCGCCCGCCTGCTCCGGCAGCGTGAACTGGAAGATCTCCACCTTGTTGAACTGGTGGCCGCGCACGGTGCCGCGCTCGTCGGAGTGCGAACCGGCCGCCTCACGCCGGTAGCACGGCGTGTACGCGAACGCCTTCAACGGCAGCTTCGGCGTCTCCAGGATCTCGTCCTGGTACGCGCCGAGGATCGCCGTCTCCGCGGTGGGCAGCAGGAACTGGCCGCGCGAGGACGACTGCTTGTCGATGTGGTAGACGTCGTCGTGGAACTTCGGGAACTGCCCGGCGGCGAAACCGGCGCTCTCCAGCAGCAGGTGCGGCGGGAGCAGGAACTCGTAACCGGCCTGGATGTTCTGCTCGATCAGCCAGTTCACCAGCGCCCACTCCAGCCGGGCGCCGAGACCGGTGTACATCCAGAAGCCCGAGCCGCCGAGCTTCACGCCCCGCTCGTGGTCGACCAGGCCGAGCGCGCGGCTCAGCTCCACGTGGTCGCGTACCTTCTCGATGGCCGGCGCCTCGCCGAACGTGCGCACCACCCGGTTGGCCTCCTTGCCCCCGGCGACCACGTCGTCGGCGGGCAGGTTCGGCAGCTCGCTCATCGCCGAGCGGAGCCGGGACTGCACCTCGTCGAGCTGGGACTCCAGCTCCGCGAGCTGCTTGCGCTCGGCCTCCGGGGCGACCGGCTGCGGCGTGCCACCGGACCGTTTCGCCTCCGCGTACGCGCGCGCCTCGGCCTTGCGGCGCTGCCGCTCGGCGTCGATCTCCGTGATCAGGGCGCGTCGCTCCTGGTCGAGCCGCTGGATGTCGTCCAGCGCCCGGGTGACCTCGGCGGGATCCAGACGCTTCGCCAGCGCGGTCGCCACCGCCTCGCGATCCTTCCGGATCAACTCCATGTCGAGCATGCTGCTCGTACGCCTCCGTCCAGGCAGTCAGGTGGGACCTCCAGATGCTACCGTCGCGCCCCCGCCGCCCCGGCCCGGCCCGAGCAGCCCGCCGCCGCGACGCCCTTTCCGGTGACGGCGTGTAGTGGTGGTGCAGTCGGTCGGTCGCGCTCACATTCCGTGATGGTGCTCCGGTGCCCGTGCCGCACAGTTACCGCTCGCCATCCCGCTGACCTGGTCAATCTCGCGGATCCGCCCTCCGGCCGACATGCCCCTCTGGCGACTTTGCTCTGCAGCCACGGAGGCGGCGTTCGACGGAGCGTCAGGGTTGCGCCGATGGCTGCAGAGCAAAGTCGGCAAGGGGTGAAGGATTGGGGACGACGGTGACGTCACGCACGGTCACTGATTCCTGCCGCGGTGCGGTGCCAGGACCGGCGAGCGCGGGCCTGAAGCCGGAGCGTCAGAGGCGAACCGGCATCAGGACCGAGAAGGCGTCCGCGTCGTCGGCCCGCCGCACGGCCAGCGGGGCGATCGGGCCGTCCAGCTCCAGCACGAGCTGACCGTCACCGGAACCCAGCGCGTCCAGCAGGTACTCCCGGTTCACCGCCACCCGAAGCGCATCCGGGCCGCCCGCGCCGCCCGCCGCGCCGCCCACGTCGACCGCGCCGCCCAGAGCGTTCGGGTCGACCAGGCGCAGCTCACCCCGGCCGTCCAGGCCGAGCGCCACCACCTCGTGCTCCACGCCCTCGTGGGCGCGGTGGCAGACCGGCACGCCGTCGGCCGTGAGCGCCGCGCGCAGTGCCGCGGCGTCGAACGGGATCCGGTACGTGGGCACGTCACCGAGCTGCGCCCGCAGCAACCTCCGGTAGTCCGGGAAGTCGTACGGCAGCGGCACGGCGGTCACCGGCCGGCCCGCCACCGTGACCGTCACGCGGTCGGTGGCCACGACGACCTCGGCGCCGTCGGCGCCGTCGAGGTCCAGCAGCGCACGGAGTTCGTCCACCGATGCCACCGGCAGCAGCGCGCTCACCGGCGGGCCGTCGACAGTGCCGCCGACCCGGGCCACGGCGAGCCGGTGGCGGTCGGTGGCGACCAGCCGGACCCCGCCCGGCTCGACCTCCACCAGCACACCGGACAGGACCGGCAGGCCGGGGTCGGCGCCGACGGCGAAGCGTACGGCGTCCACGGCGGCGGCGAGATCGGTGCGGGACAGTACGAGGCGGGTGGTCACGATGGTCTCCTCCGGGTCGATCAGGCTTCGGATCCGGGAGAGTTCGCGACGGGCGTCGGCCAGGCCGTCCTCCAGGCGGCGCAGATGCGCGTCCAGCAGCCGGTGCACCTCCGTCGGCCGGTGCCGGTGCCGCAGCGCGTCGGCGATGCCGGCCAGCGGCATCCCCACCCGACGCAGCCCGGCCACCAGCCGGGCCGGCCCCACCTGCTCCTCGGTGTACCAGCGGTAGCCGGTCACCGGGTCCACCCGGGCCGGGGCCAGCACGCCGGAACGGTCGTAGAACCGCAGTGCGCTGACCGTCAACCCGCTGGCCCGGGCCAGTTCGCCGATACTGCGAAGCTCGCTCTCCACGGCCGTCATCCTGTGACCTCAAGCGGGTCGAGGGTCAACCTCACGCCGACAGGGTGCGGAACGTGATGCCCGCGCGTACCAGCCGGTCCAGCAGCGCGTCACCCATCGCCGCGACCGGCGTGACCTGCCCGGCGGTCTCCGGCAGGTCGTCGAAGGCGAGGCAGAGCGCCGACTCGGCGAGCATCTTGGCCGTCTCGTCGTAGCCCGGGTCGCCGCCGGCCACCTCGGTCACCACCCGCCGGCCGCCGCCCGTGCCCACGAACCGCACCCGGAACCACGACTCGGCCCGCTGCTCGGCCGTCGGGCCCTGCCCGGAGGCGAGCCGCCCGAGCAGCCAGCGCCGCGTCGGCGCGACCTTCACCAGCCCCATCACACCGGCCAGCCCGACGCCGGCCACAAGCACCGTGGGCAGCCGCTTCATCGCCGCGAAGTGGCGGTAGCGGAAGTCCGGGCCGTACTCCGGGCGGGCCGCCGCGGACCGACGGACCACCTGCGGGTCGATGGTGGGCAGCGGTACCGCCCACTGGCCGAACTCGCGTACCCGGCCGACCTTGCCCGGCACCGCGCGGACCCGGCGTCCGTCCGGGCCGGGCTCCATCGCCCGGCGGGCCCGCGCCGCCCGGCTCATCTCACCGGTGCGGGAGAACGCCGTGAGCGCCGAGTGGTACGTCCCGGCGGAGAACCGGCCACCGGCCCGGACGTATCCGTCCACGGCGATCGGCCCGTCGGCCGGCAGTTGCTTGACGGTGTACCAGACGCCCAGGTCGTGCGGGATCGAGTCGAAGCCGCAGGCGTGCACCAGGCGCGCCCCGGTGCGTACCGCCTCGGCGTGGTGCCGCACGTACATCCGGTCGACGAACTCCGGCTCACCGGTGATGTCGAGGTAGTCGGTGCCGGCCGCGGCGCAGGCGGCCACCAGCGGCTCGCCGTGGTGCACGTACGGGCCGACGGTCGTGGCCACCACCCGGGCGCTCTCCGCCACCGCGCGCAGCGACGCCGGGTCGGTCACGTCGGCGGTGAGCAGCGGCAGGTCGGCCAGGGCCGGGTCGATCGCGGCCAGCCGCTTCCGCACCGCGGCCAGCTTGTCCGGGTTACGCCCGGCGAGTGCCCAGCGCAGCCGGTCCGGCGCGTGCCGGGCCAGATACTCGGCGGTCAGCCCGCCGGTGAAGCCGGTGGCGCCGAACAGGACGAGGTCGTACGGACGGTCTGCGCGCATCCGCCGAGTGTGCCATCCACAGCGCTCACCTTCACGGTGTGAAGACCACCCGGACGCATCCGTCGGCCCGGTCCCGGAACAACGCGTACCCCTCGGCGCCGCGCTCCAGCGGCATCTGATGTGTGGCCAGGTGCTCGGTGACCAGCTCGTCGCGGGCCATCCGTTCCAGCAGCTCCGGGATCGCGGCACCGCCCCGGCGCCGGGCGGCGCGGACGGCGAGCCCCTTGTCCGCGAGCGCGCCGAGCGGAAAACGGTCCACGAACCCGGGCCGGGCGTCGAGCACCACCACCACGCCACCCTTGCGGCAGGCCTGCACCGCCTCGCGCAGCGCCGCCCCGACGTCCGGCTCGGCCACCGGCCACCGGCCCGGCGCGGCCGGTACCCCCGAGGCGTCGACGCACACGTCCGGCCCCCGGCCGCCGCTGCGTTCGCGCAGTTCGGCGAGCACGTCCACGTACCTGTGGTTGAGCGCCTCCACGCGGTCGTGCCCGGTGACCATCAGCAACCGGTCGTCCCGGTCGTCGACCACCACCACCCGGTCCGCGCCCCGGGCCACCGCCGCGTCGGCGGTGAGCTGGCCGACCGCGCCCGCACCCCAGACCGCCACCACGTCGCCGGGGGCGACCTCGCCCAGCTCGGCGCCGTACCAGCCGGCCGGCGCGGCGTCGGCGGCGAACACCGCCCGCTCGTCGCTCACCGACTCCGGCACGGCGAACGCGCCCACGTCGGCGTACGGCACCCGCACGTACTCGGCGTGACCACCGGCGAAGCCGCCCAGCCGAGCCGGCCGGCCGTAACCGCCGGCGGACGGCTGCCCCCACTCCGGCTCGGCCGCCACGCCGCTCGTGCCGTTGTCGCAGCAGGCGAGCAGCCCTTGCCGGCAGAACCAGCACGCCCCGCAGGCCACCGCCGCGCCCACCACCACCCGGTCGGCGACCCGGTGCCGGCGTACCTCCGGACCGACCTCGACCACGTCGCCGAGGAACTCGCGTCCGAGCACCTCCCCGGCGGACGCCTCGGGCACCCGCCCGGCCAGCAGCGGCAGGTCCGCGCCGCAGGTCGTGCTCCGCCGGACCCGGACGATCACGTCCTGGGCGTTGCGCAGCTCCGGGTCCGGGACGCGGCGCACCTCCACGAGGCCGGCGCCGGCCCAGCACAGCGCCCTCACGTCACGGTCCCCGGCCGGTCCAGCGGCGAACGGTCCGCACGCAGCACCTCGCCGGTCTCCAGGAGCTGCTTGGTCTGCCGCAGCACCTGGCGCAGGAACCGGCCCGGATCGTCGCCGACCAGGTGCGCGGCGAATCCCGGGAGCGTGCACTCCCCGCCCAGCGGGCGGACCGCCAGCTCGGTGCCGCGCCCGCCGGGGGCCGGACGGGCCCACACCTCGACCGCGCCGTCGAGGCGGCGCAGCGGCTCGGGCCACCGCCCGGCCGGTAGCGCCTGCTCGGGCGCCGCGGCCACCGTCACCACCTGCCACCGGCCGGGCCGCGGATCGGCGCCGGCCCGCCGTGCCCGGCGGCGCGCCAGTGCCCGCACGCCCGCCGGAGCCAGCACCCGTGCCCCCGCCAGCGCCAGCGCGCCGGCCGCCAGCCGTCTGCTCCGCGCCACCTGACCTCCCGCCGTTCCCCGGGCGGCCGGCGTCAACCGGCCGGCCGCCCCCGCGTGTCTACAGGGTGCGGGCCGCCCGGGTGAGCGGGGTTCGCCCGGAAGGGGTGAACCGGCGCGGTCCGGGTAACCGCTGCCCGCACCGACGGGGGAGGGACGCATGCCGGAGGAGGCAGACCAGGCCGTCGCCACAGCGAGCGGCACAAGCGACATCACCGGTACGCCCGATCTGCTCACCACCGGCCTCGATTCACCCGATGTCGCCGGTGGTGCGCTGTCGGGCGGCCCGCCGTTGCTGGCGTCCCGGTTGACGCCGCCCGTGCCGCCCGAGCCGGTCCTGCTGCGTCCCCGGCTGCTGGACCGGCTGGAACAGGGTGCGTCCGGGCCGGTGACGCTCGTCTGCGCGCCGGCCGGCTGGGGCAAGACGACGCTGCTGTCGACCTGGGCGCAGGGAGAGCGGGACGGGCCGGCGCCGGCCTGGGTGACGGTGGCCGAGGGGGAGACCACCCGGCGGCTCTGGGGCTACCTCGCGGCGGCCCTGCGTACCGCCGCCGCCGACGACCCGGACGACGGGCCGCCACCGGTGCCGGACGGACCGCCCCGGCCCGAGCAGCTCGAAACGCTCGCCGCCGCGCTCGCCGCACGGGAACGTCACGTGCTGCTGGTCCTGGACGACCTGCACCGGGTCACCGACCCGGCCGCCCTGACCGGGCTGGAGTTCCTGCTCCGGCACACCGACGGCCGGCTGCGGCTGGTGGCCGGCGCGCGCAGCGAACCACCGCTGGCGCTGCACCGCTGGCGGCTGGCCGGCGAGCTGAGCGTGATCGGCGCCGACGACCTGGCGTTCACCGCCGACGAGGTGGCCGACCTGCTCGTCGCGCACGGCGTGGCGGTACCCGCCCCGGCCGTGGTCCGGCTGGCCGAGCGCACCACCGGGTGGCCGGCCGGG
This sequence comes from Micromonospora sp. AMSO1212t, assembly GCF_008868145.1. NCBI lineage: Bacteria > Bacillati > Actinomycetota > Actinomycetes > Micromonosporales > Micromonosporaceae > Micromonospora > Micromonospora sp. AMSO1212t. The sequence continues at coordinate 20,437 of NZ_WBKS01000079.1, read as the reverse complement.
CTGCGCTTCGCCGCGCTCGCGCTCGGGGACGGCACCGACCCGGCGCGCGCCGTGGAACGGTTCGCCGGTGACCAGCCGGATGTCGCCGCGTACCTGCGGGACGAGGTGCTCGCCCCGCTGGAACCGGCGATCCGTGACGTCCTGCGCCGGGTGGCGGTGGCCGTCGCGGTCCACGCCGACCTGGCCGCCGCGCTGACCGGGCGGCCCGACGCCGGGCACCTGCTCGCCGAGGCGGCCCGGGAGGGCGGTTTCCTCCACCAGGACGGCGGCAGCCCGCAGTGGTACCGGCCACACCCGCTGCTGGCCGACGTGCTGCGCGACGAACTGGACCGGCTGCCCGCCGACGAGGTACGCGAACTGCACCGGCGGGCGGCCGGCTGGTACGGCACCCACGACCGTCCGGCCGAGGCGCTGCGGCACGCGCTTCTCGCCGGCGAGTGGGCCGACGCCACCGAGCTGCTCGTCACCCGCTGGCCCGAGCTGGCGCCGGACGAACCGGCCGCCGTGCCGGCCCCACCCGAGCCGCCCGCCGAGGCGGTCCGCCGGGATCCGGAGCTGGCGCTGGCCGCTGCCGCCGAGCGGGCGTACGCCGGCGATCCGGCCGCCGCCGACGTGCAGCTGCGGCGGGCGCTGGCCGACGCCGCGGACCTGCCCGCGCCGCGCCGCGACCGGTTCGGCCGGCTGGCCGCCGCCGTGGAGCTGAGCCTGGCCCGGCTCGGCGGCGACCACGAGGAGGTACGCCGGGCCGCCGACCGCCTGCTGGCCACCATCGCGGCGGACGAGTCCCCGGGCGGCCCGGACGCCGGCAGTGCCGTTGCCGGTGATGCCGGCGATCCGCGCGCCGGGACGGCCGAGCGGGACGACGTGCGTGCGGTGGCCGGCGCGGCGCACGGGCTGGCCGCGCTGGCCGAGGGGGAGCTGTCCACCGCCCGGGACCGGTTCGCCAGGGCGCGGGAGGCGGCACGGCGGGCCGGGCGGCCGCGTACCGAGCTGCTCTGCGTCAGCCGCTCGGCCCTGCTGGAGGCGGCCCGGGGCGCGCTGCGGGCCGCCGAGGAGCTGGCCCGCGAGGCGCTGGGGATGCCGCCCTGCCAGGGCTGGTCGTCCCGGTCCGACTGCGGCTACGCGTACCTGGCGCTGGCGCTCGTGGACTGGCAGCGGGACCGGCCGGCGGAGGCCGCGACCCACCTGGCGCTCGCCGGTCCGGCCGGCGCGGAGCCGGGCGGCGCCGCGCTCACCGCGCTGTGCCGGGCCGGGCTGCTGGCCGACGGCGGCGACCCGGGCGGCGCGCTGCGCACGCTCGCCGGGGCGCGGACCGTCGCGCCCGGACGGGAACTGGGCGAATGGCTCGCCGCCGACGAGGCACAGGTACGCGCCGTCGTCGGCGACGTCGACGGCGCAAGGGCGCTGCTCGACGCGGCGGGCGGCGGGCCGGCGCCGGCGCTGGTGGCCGCGCGGCTGCGGCTGCGCGCCGGTGACGCCCGCACGGCCGAGCGGGCGCTGCCGGACTGGACCGCGTCCGGCGCGGCGGACTGGCCGCTGCCGGTGCGGTTGGGGGCCGGGCTGCTCGACGCGGCACTCGCCGACGCCTCCGGTGACGCCCGGCGGGCCGGCCGGCTGCTGGAGGAGGTGCTGGCGCTCGCCGAGCCGGACGGCTTCCGGCGCGTCTTCACCCGCGCCGACCCCGGGGTACGGGATCTGCTCGCCGCGCGTCTGGACGCCGGCACCGCGTACTGGGCCACGGTGAGCGAGCTGGTCCGGGGCGTGGACGCGCAGCCGGTCACCGCGACGGCTGACGGTCCGGCCCGGACGCTCGACGAGCCGCTCACCGAGCGGGAGCTGACCATCCTGCGCTACCTCCAGAGCATCCTGTCCAACGTGGAGATCGCCGCCGAGCTGTCGCTGTCGGTCAACACGGTGAAGACGCACGTGCGCAACATCTACCGCAAGCTCGACGCGACCCGCCGGCGGGACGCCGTCCGGCGGGCGCGCGAGCTGCGGTTGATCTGACCGTCTCTCAGCCGTCGTCGGTGGCGGCGTCCACCACGGCGAGCAGCTCGGCCAGGTCGTAGCCGCCGTCGTGGCGGACGTCGTTGACGAACAACGTCGGGGTGCCGTTGACGCCGCTGCGGATGCCGCCGACGAAGTCCTGCCGGACCCGGTCGGCGTAGTCCTGCCGGCCGACCTCCGCGGCGATCTCCTCCGGCGACAGGCCGATCTGCTCGACGCCCAGCGACAGGTGCACCGGGTCGAGCTGGTCCTGGTGCTGGTAGAGCCAGTCGTACATCTCCCAGAACCGGCCCCGGGCGGCGGCGGCCTCGGCGGTCTCCGCGGCGCTCTCCGCGTACGGGTGGACGTTGGTGATCGGGAAGTGCCGGTACGCCAGGCGCACCGTGTCGGCCCGCTGGCGCAGCACCTCGGCCAGGTTCGGGTACGCGGCGCCGCAGAACCGGCACTGGAAGTCGCCGTACTCGACGATGGTGACCGGCGCGTCCACCGGTCCGCGGACGTGGTCGCGTTCGGTCACCGGGATCCGCAGTCGTGCGGTGGTGACCTGAAGGGGCGTGGTCATCCGGCACTCACCCGCCGATCCGAGTCCAGCCGTTCCAGCGCGTCGAGGATCCCGTCCACGCCCGGGTTCACCTCGGGCGGGGACAGGTGGCTCCAGGCCGCCCGGCCGTCCGGGCCGATCACCACGAGTGCCCGGTCCGACTGCCCGTGCGGCGCGTACGCGCCGTACCGCCGCGACACCTCACCCTTGGGTTCGAAGTCGGCGAGCAGCGGGAACCGGATGCCCCGGCTCTCGGCGAACGCCCGGTGCGAGTAGACGCTGTCCACCGAGATGCCGAGCAGTACCGCGTCGTACCGCTCCAGCTCGGGCAGGGCGGCCTGGTACAGGGTCATCTGCTCGCCGCAGACCGGTGACCAGTCCGCCGGGTAGAAGGCGAGCACCACGGGACGGCCCCGGAACTGCCCTGGGCCCACCTCGCGCCCGTCCGGCGCCGCCGGCAGCGTGAACCCGGGCGCGGCCTGCCCGGGTGTGATCAGCCCGTTCGGATCACTCATGCCTCCCACCATGGCCGCGACCCGGGTGAGGCGGGCTCACCCGGGCGGGGTGGTTCCGGTCAGCGCACGACGAGGTGGTTGTGCACCTCCCGGATGCCGGGGGCGTTCCACACCACCCGCTCGATCTCCTCGCGTTCGCCGGCCGAGTGGACCTGCCCGTCCAGCAGCACCGTGTCGCCGTGCACCCGCACGTCGACCTCCTCGGCCTCGGTGGCGCGGTTGCGGGCCAGCGCGTCCACGATCCGCTCGGCCAGGTCGCGGCCGTCGGCGTGCACCGCCGGGCGCACGGCGATCCCGTTGCTCACCCCGCGTACGCCGGTGAGCCGGGCGACCGACCGTTCGGCGGTCCGCCGCTGGTACTCCCACTCGACCTCGCCGTGCAGCGTGACCCAGCCGTCGGCCACAGTCACCTGCAACGCCTCGATCGGCACGAACGCGTCCCACTCCAGCGCCCGTACGGCCGCGACGGCGATCTCCGGGTCCTCCCGCCCGGCCGCGGTGTCGATCCGGACGGCGAGGTCGTTGGCGACCGCGCGGACCCGGGCGACCCGGTGCGCGGCCCGCTCGGCGGCCCACTTCTTGGCGTAGCTGTCCACCCGGCCGGTGAGCGTCACCACGCCTTCGGTGACGGTCACCCCGATCTCGTCCGGGCCGACCCGCGGCTCCCAGGTCAGCTCGTCGAGCACGGCGGACTGGATGTCCCGGTCGGTACGCGTGATCGTGTCGGTGGCCATCCGGCTCTCCCTCCCGTCGATCGCGGCGCGGGCACGTGGTCCCGCACCCGCGATCCTGCGCGTGTCCCGGGTGAGCCGCCCTCGTCCGGTCCGGGTGAAGCAGCACGACGGCCGCCCCCGGGAGTCCCGGGGAGCGGCCGTCGTCGTGTCGTACGGGTGGGTCAGCCGTCCAGGCCGGCCGGGGAGTTCGGCCGGTCCACGTCCACGAACTCGATCTCGTCCGCGGCGCGGTCCCGGCTGCCGGCGGCGCGCGCCGCGGTGCCGGCGGCCCAGCCGATCGCCGCGCCGGCGAGCGCCGCCGCGATCAGCAGCGTCCAGGGCAGCGCGGGCCGGCGGCCGGCGAGCGCGTCGAACGCGAGACCGGCCCGGCGGCGTGCCTCCTCGGCGGCGGAGCCGACCAGGTCGGTGGCGTCGTCGGCCAGGCCGGAGGAACTGCGGCGGGCGGTACGGGTGGCGTCGCGCACGCTGTCACCGGCGGAACCGGCGGCAGAGAGCAGGTGCTGCCACGCCTGGTCGGCGACCCGCTCGGCCTTGCCCCGGCGGTCCAGCAGGTTGGATCCGAACATCGTTCTACCTCCTCGGGTGCCGAAGGCCGGCGGCCACTTCGGACTCCGGTGTCCATCCGGCGGGTTCACTGTCTCGGGCAGTGCCCCACCGGCGCGCCCGGCAAACCATGCACCGTGTCACGGGCGGCCCGGGCGGCGAACGGGACGAACCACTCGAACGCGCCGGGACCGGTGCCGACGGGACGTGCGTGCGCCCGCTACCCTGGTCGGCGGATCGGCGGGACCGCCCGGTCGCACGGTTGGCCGCGACCCGCCATACAGGGGAAACTGGAACCCGGAGTTCCGGATTGGTACGCCCAGGTGTGCCCAGTTCGCGAATTGCTCATCCCGGGGGGTGGCGACCGGGCCGTTGGAGGAATACTCTCGGTCGCGGCCCGCGTACTGATGAGGCGCCCGTCATGGGCGAGTGGAGGTGCTCGCGTGAGCCTGTCGATCGTGAAGTCGGTGCGGCCGGGTGGTGTCGTCCAGATCTCGCCCCGTGGGGAGATCGACGTCGACACCGCGTACGAGGTGCGGGAAGCGGTCGCCGAAGTGCTCGCGAAGGGCCGACCCTCGCGGATCGAGCTGAACATGCGGCTCGTCACGTTCATCGACTCGGTCGGTATCAGCGCCATGGTCGCGGGCTTCCAGACCTGCGAGGTCAGCGGCGTCAAGCTCGTGGTCACCGAGCCGAGCCGGTTCGTGCACCGGCAGCTCTGGGTGACCGGCCTGCTCGGCCTGTTCGGCGCGCCCGAGCCGTGGTTCGCCGACGACACCCCCGAGGTGCTGCCCGGCGCCTGAGCGCCGTTCACACCCCCGGCGGCCAGGGGACCTTCTACCCGTTGCCAGTCCGGCGTCGGTACGGGACGATCGTCGCGACGCACGACGGCTAGGGGGCCCGCTTGCAGAGCAGCGACAGCTTCAGCTACACCGTGCAGGCCCGCTGCAGCCGGGCCGAAGCGGTGGCCCTGCTGGGTGACCTGAGTCGCCAGGGTGAGCTGCATCCGCTGATCGTCCGGGTCCGGAAGCTGCCGGCCCGGCCGGGCGCGCTGGCCAGCTACGCGATCACCGACCGGCTGCAACTCGGCCCGCTGCACTTCCCGGTCACGTACCAGGCGGACGTGCTGATCGCCGGCGAGGACGAGGTGGTCACCGTGGCGCGGCAGCAGCCCGCGACGACGGTACGCAACCACACCCGGCTGCGCGACGAGCCCGACGGCACGGTACGCATCGACGTGGAGATCACCCTCAGCGCGCCGGCGCCGCTGTTCGGGTACGCGTTCCGCCAGGCCCGGGCAGCTCACCTGGGCCTGGCGGCGCGTCTGGGAGCGACCCTGGAGGGCCGGCCGGCCTGATCCGGCCGGCCCTCAGGGCGCGCTCAGTACACCGACAGGTGCACGTGGTTGGTGTGGTCGCTGGACGGGTCGCCGTTGCCGCCGCTGTACGCCTTCCACCCGCTGCTGGGCAGCCAGATCTGCTTGAACCAGATCACGTAGAGCACGGCGAGCGGGTCGGCGTTGCGCACGAAGTACGCGGCCAGGTTGTTGCCGTACGTCCGGTCGCCGCCGGTGGCCACGCCGCCGAAGCCGCTCTTCTGCGCGGCGAAGTCGCAGGCTCGCCCCTTCGGGTGCTCACCCGAGCCGCTGGGCCGGTGGCACGAGACGTACCGGGTGAAGCCCGCCGCCTTGGCCTGTTGCAGCGCGTGCAGCGTGCGCGGCGTGATGCAGCCGTTCGCCGGGGTCGGGTCGTTGACGCTGCACGACTCCGACGGCCAGGAGCCGTCCGAGTTGCGCGGCGCGGGCTTCGCGTTCTTGCTGGAGGTGCCCTGGACGCTGCCGCCGCTGCTGCTGCTGCTGCTGCTGCGCGAGGCACGGTCGTTGGCGACCTCCAGGGCGCGCTCGGCCTGCTCCTTGCGCTTGCCCATCACCGCCACCTGCTTGCGCTGCTCGCGGATCTCGCCGTCGAGCTGGGCGCGGGTGCGGGTGGCCTCGTCCCGGGTGGTGATCAGGTCGCGCAGCGTACGGTCCTCGTGCGCGGCGACCTGCTCCAGCGCGGCGGCCCGGTCCATGAAGCCCTCCGGGCTGCTGCTGCCGAGCAGCGCCCCGGCGGTGCCCAGGCGGCCGTTGCGGTACGCCACAGCGGCGATCTCGCCGACCTTGGCGTCCCGGACGGCCAGCTCGGCGCCGACCGTCTTGAGTTGTTCGTTGAGTTGCTTCTGGCGGCTCACCGACCGGTTCAGCGCGGCCTTCGCCTCCAGCCAGCCCTTGCTGGCCGCGTCGAGCTGTGCGCGCAGTTCGGGGGTGCCGCCCTCGTCGTCGCCGGGCGCGGCGGCGAGCAGGCCGGTCGCCGGCGCCGCCGAGGCGGGGGAGACCGGAACGGTCGCGACGCCGAGGGTCAGCGTCGCGACGAGCAGGGCCGCCAACCGGGCGGCCGTCCGTCGTACAGGTGCCACTGGGGGCATTCACACGTCCTTCCGTCAACGCCGACCGGGTTAGCTGACGGGTTCGGGACGGAAGATCCCTACCGCTGACGCGGATGCACCCCACGTACGTGGTTCCCCGGCTCGTCCCTGCGGACGATTAGGCGACGGCCGCCCCACCGGGGCCGGTGGCGCCCGCGGGTGCGGCCGCGACCGAGACTACCGGCGCTGCCCGGGCACGGCTCCGTGGAGTAGTGCCACTAGGCGGGGCAAAACCGGCATAAGACTACAATAGCCACAGTGATTTAAGTGTGTCCTAATCACCACTCGGTCTGTCCGCACACTCCGGCCGACGCTCCGGGTTCGACCTGCAACGTGGCGTGATCGATGGAGAAGTCCTCGTGCAGGGCCGCCCGCGCGGCGGCCAGGACCCCGGCCGGGTCCACGCCCGGGTCGGTGGTCAGGTGCGCCGAGGCCACCTCCATGCCGGAGGTGAGCGTCCAGACGTGCAGGTCGTGCACCTCGGCCACGCCGGGCACGGCGGCCAGCCGGTCGTGCACGGCGGTCACCTGGAGGTGTTCCGGCGCGGCCTGCACCAGGATGCGCAGCGCGGCCCGGCCGAGCCGCCAGGTGCGCGGCAGGATGAACAGGCCGATGCCGACGGCGACGAGCGGGTCCGCCCACCACCAGTCGGTCACCGTGATGACCAGCGCGGCGGCGATCACGCCGAGCGAGCCGAGCAGGTCGCCGAGCACCTCCAGGTACGCCCCGCGCAGGTTGATGCTCTCCTTCGACCCGGCGCGCAGCAGCGCGAACGCCACGATGTTGGCGAGCAGGCCGAGCACCGCCACCACGAGCATCGGGCCGGCCAGCACCTCCGGCGGCTCGCCGAAGCGGCGTACCGCCTCGACCAGGACGTAGATCGCGACGGCGCCGAGCAGCACGGCGTTGGCGAGGGCGGCGAGCACCTCCAGCCGGTAGAGCCCGAACGTGCGCTGCGGGTCGGTGCCGGCGCGCCGGGTGGCGGTGATCGCCGCGAGGGCCATGCCGATGCCGAGGACGTCGGTGAACATGTGCCCGGCGTCGGAGAGCAGCGCCAGCGAGCCGGTCGTGAAGGCGGCCACCGCCTCGACCACCATCAGGGCGGCGAGCAGCGCGAACGCGGCCCAGAGGCGGCCGCGGTGGCGGTGTGCCGCGTTGGCCACCGCGCCGCTGTGGTCATGACCTGCGCCCACGCCAACACCCTCCCTGCCGCGTACCGGCCCGGCCCAATGTATGTTCACATCGCTATGTATGCAAGTGAACGGCGGGTGGCGGCGGGGCCACTCACCCCACCGGGTCGAGCGTGGTGAGACGCTGGGTCGCCCGGGACAGCGCCACGTAGAGCGTGCGCACGCCCGAGCCGGGGTCGGCCCGGATCTCGCCCGGCGCCACCAGCACCACGCCGTCGTACTCCATGCCCTTGGCCTCGAGGCTGGTGACGACCTGGAGCCGGCCCGCGCCGAGCGCGCCCAGCCAGCCGGCCACCTCGTCCCGGCGCGGCACCGGCGTGATCACACCGACCGTGCCCTCCACCTGCGCGAGCAGCGCCTCGGCCGCCTCGACGGTGGCCGCCGGCAGGTCGGCGGCGGGCAGCGTGCGCTCGACCGGCGGCACACCGGTGGACCGCACCGCGTCGGGCAGCGGCAGGTCCGGGTAGAGCCGGCGGATCTCCGCCGCCGCCACCGCGAAGATCTCCGCCGAGTTGCGGTAGTTGGTGGTCAGCTCGTAGCGATGCCGCTTGCGGCGGCCCAGCGCCTGGTCACGGGCCCGGTCCAGCTCCTGCGGATCGCCGGTCCAGGCGGTCTGCGCCGGGTCGCCGACCACGGTCCAGGACGCCAGCCGCCCGCGCCGGCCGATCATCCGCCACTGCATCGGCGACACGTCCTGCGACTCGTCCACCACCACGTGCGCGTAGTCGCGGTAGTCGGTCGGACGCTCCCGTGCCGCCGCGCGGGCGGCGCGCTGCCGGTCGGCGTACGTGCTCAGCTCGCGCACGCCACCCGCGAGCTGGTACGGGTCGCGCTTGGGCCGGGCCCGCTGCACCGGCTTGCCGAGCAGCGCGTCCAGCTCGTCCAGCAGCGCGATGTCGGCCACCGTCAGCCCTTCGCTCGCGAGGCTCCGGTACGCGTCGCTGAGCAGCCGGACCTCCGCCGAGGAGAGGATCCCCCCGGCGTAGCGGCGCAGCCGGTCCGGGCGGGCCAGCCAGTCCAGCACGTGCCGCGGGTGCAGCCGGGGCCACCACGCCTTGAGGAACTCGCGGAACTCCGGCCGCTCGATGATCTCGTCCTCGAACGCGGGCTGCTCCGGCAGCCGGCCCACCCGCAGCGTGCGGGCCTGCGCGTAGAGCGCGGCGAGCACCGCGTCGAACGCCGCCCGGCGTACCTCGTTGCGGCGCGCGCCCCGGGTCAGCGTCCGGTCCCGGATCGCGTCCAGCGCGGGGCGTTCCAGACGCAGCAGCTCGCCCCGGTAGAGCAGGCGCAGCTCGGCCGGGGAGTCCGGCACCGCGTCGCGTACCGCGCGTTCCAGCACCCGGCGCATCCGCAGCGACCCCTTCACCGCCGCCACGTCCGGCGGGTCGGTCCGGGACGCGGACAGGCCCGGGAACAGCGAGCCGAGCGAGCGCAGCGTGGCGGTCTCCTCGCCCAGCGAGGGCAGCACCGAGGCGATGTACTCGACGAACACGCCGGACGGGCCGACCACCAGGATGCCGCCGCCGGCGTACCGGGCCCGGTCGGAGTAGAGCAGGTACGCGGCCCGGTGCAGCGCCACCGCCGTCTTGCCGGTGCCCGGGCCGCCGGAGACGATCGTGACGCCGTTGCCGGGGGAGCGGATCGCCTCGTCCTGCTCGCGCTGGATGGTGGCGACGATGTCCCGCATGCCCCGGCCGGTGGCCCGCGACAGCGTGGCCAGCAGCGCCCCGTCACCGACCACCGCCATGTCCGGCGGCGCGGCCTCCGGGTCCAGCAGGTCGTCCTCGATCCGGGTGACCTTCTCCGAGGCGGACTGGATCGTGCGCCGGCGCACCACGCCGCGCGGCTCGGCGGGCGTGGCCTGGTAGAACGCGGCGGCGGCGGGTGCCCGCCAGTCCACCACCAGCGTCTCCGCGTCCACGCCCCGCACACCGAGGCGGCCGACGTGCAGCACCTGCCCGGTACGCAGGTCCAGCCGGCCGAACACCAGCCCTTCGTGCTCGGCGTCCAGCACGTGCCGGCGCTGGGCGGCGTGGAAGACCATCGCGTCCCGCTCGACAAGCGCGCCGAAGTTGCCGACCCGGGCCAGCCGGTAGCCCTCCCGCTCAGCCTCGGCCGCGGACCGGCGCAGTTCGGCCAGCCGGGCGTACACCCGGTCGAGGTGGCGCTGCTCGGCGGCGATCTCCCGGTCCAGCGTGGTCTGGTCGGTCAACGCGGATGCTCCTGTGTTCGGAGGGCACGACGGGCTGAATGAGGGTACGGGCCGCCGGCAACCGGCACGCCGGGGCATGCCGCGCACGTGGCGTACGTCGGTGCCGCCCGGGGTCGGGGGACGCTCAGAGGCGGGTCGCGGGGCGGCCGGCCAGCACCCGGTCCAGCACGCCGGAGAGGGCGGCGTTCACCTCGTCGGGGCGCTCCATCATGAGCATGTGCCCGGCGCCCGGGCAGACGGTCAGTTCCGTGGTGGGCAGCGCCGCCGCGATCGACTCGGCGCAAGGCGGCGGGGTGAGCCGGTCCCGGTCCCCGACCAGCGCGGCAGCCGGCAGCCCGCCGAGCGCGGAGAGCGTCTCCAGCCGGTGCTGGGCGCCGATCGAGGCGCGGAAACCGCCGATCGAGCGCAGCGTGGCCCGGGCCACCGCCGAGGTGACGAGCCGGATGTCCGCCGGGTCGCAGCGGTCGCCGAACAGCATCCAGCGGATGCTCGGGCGCAGCGCGCGCAGCAGCGCGTGCGGGGGCCGCCAGCCGCCGCACCGGGCCAGCACACCGGCGCCGGTGGTCTCGGCCAGGCGGATCAGCCGGGTGATCCGGGGGGAGAGGCCGTACGCGGTGTGCGTGTGCCCCTCCGCGGTGGTGGAGACGAAGACCAGACCGGCGGTACGCGCGGCGAACCGGTCGGGGTGGCGGTGGGCGTACTCCATCACGGTCATCCCGCCCATCGAGTGCCCGACCAGGACGACCGGACCGGACGGGACGATCTCGTCGATCACCGCCGCGAGGTCGTCGCCGAGCTGGGCGAGGGTGGCGTCGCGCAGCGACATGCAGCTCGACCGGCCGTGGCCGCGCGCGTCGTAGGTGACCACCCGGACCCGGCCGCCGAAGCGCTCCCGCAGCTCCGCGACCTGGCGGTGCCAGCTGCGCCCGTCGAGCGTCCAGCCGTGCAGCAGGACCGCGGTGACCTCGGCGTCGAGCGGCCCGGTGACCGTGACGTGCAGACGTACGTCGTCCGGAAGCCGCAGTTCCAGGTCCGGCATCGTCCACCTCCCGGGCCCGCCGATGTGTGTCCACCGGATGACCCGGCGGTGACACCGGCGTTACCCGCCATGAGACCACGGCAACCGGCCCGGAGAGAAGATTCGCGTCCGGCCCCACGGCGTCGGATCGGTGACCAGGCTGGGAGGTATGCCGTCCACCGCCCGCAGCCCGCGCGCCGCGCTGTCCGAGCTGCTCGCCGGCAACCGCCGCTTCGTCAGCGGGCAGCCGGTGCACGGGCACGACGTCACCGCCGCCGCGGCGGTGGCCTCCGGCGACCAGCAGCCGTACGCGGTGGTGCTGGGCTGTATCGACTCGCGCGTGCCGCTGGAGGCGATCTTCGACCAGACGTTCGGTTCGATCTGCGTGATCCGTACCGGCGGGCATGTGCTCGACCGGGCCGTCCGGGGCTCGATCGAGTACGTGGTGGAGCAGCTCGGCGTACGCCTGGTGATGGTGCTGGGCCACGAGCGCTGCGGCGCGGTCGGCTCGACGGTCGAGGCGCTGCGCACCGGGCGGCGCCCCGGCGGGGACCTGGCGTACGTGGTGGACCGGATCGCCCCGGCGGTCACCGACGTCGGGGTGGACGACCCGGACGCGCACCCGCTGGCGATCCGCCGCCACGTCCGGCGCACCGTGGCCGCGCTGCGCTGCGACGACCGGCTGGCCGGGTCGGTGCAGGCCGGTGAAATCGCGGTGGAGGGCGCGCTCTACGACCTGGCCACGGGCGAGGTCACACTGCTGCCGCAGGAGCAGACGCGAAACCGCCCGCCGGGGTGATCCCGGCGGGCGGTCACGGTGGTGCGGTGAGGGCGCTCAGCCCTCGAAGACGCCGGCCTCGACCAGGCGCTTCTCGGTGGCGTCCCAGCCGTGGTCCGGGTAGGACGCGGCCAGGCCGTTGATCTCGGCGCGGATCTTGGCGGCGTGGCCGGCGGCGGCCAGCACCCGGATCTCCTCGACGAAGGCGTCGGAGTCGGTGCGCAGGTGCGCGGTCTTGCCGTTGGTCAGGTTACGCACGTAGGCGTGCTTGCCGCCGTTGAGCGGGATCAGGTACTTGAACTCGCCCAGCACGCTGAGGGCGCCACCCTGGCCAGCCTGGCCGGCCCGGACGGACGCGCGCGCGGTCTTAGAGGTGTTGCTCGCCACGGAGGTACTCCTTGCAGACGTACGGTGGGGACGGAAGGCCGTCCGGGGGCTGTGCGAGTGACGCCCGGGTGGGCGCCGGCCCGCGAAGATGTACGGCGGCACAGAGAACCGCCCAGAGAACTGTACACGACCACGACACCTGGCTGGTCGTCGCGGCGTCAGAGGGCATAACCGGGTCCACCACCCGGGTATTTCCCGCCCCGGGGCCCGGCGAATTTTCCGATTCGCTGGCGCACCACCAGTCACAAGAGTCATCATGTGTGCCAGGTACCACTCGGTAGGACGAGGTCGTAGGGGAAGACGCACCTCGGCTCACCGGGAGGTCACCGTGCCAACGCGTGGCGTCGTATACGTCCACTCGACCCCGCTCGCCGTGTGCTCGCACGTCGAGTGGGCGATCGCGCGCGTCCTCGCCGCGCCGGTCAACCTGCACTGGACGGCGCAGCCCGCCGATCCGGGCGCCCGTCGCGCCGAGTGCGGCTGGACCGGCAGCCCGGGGACCGGCGCGGAGCTGGCCGCTGCCCTTCGGCAGTGGCCCATGATCCGTTTCGAGGTCACCGAGGAACCCAGTCCAGGCGTCGACGGCGAGCGCTTCATGTACGTACCGGGCCGCGGCCTGTTCCGCGCCGCGGTCGGCGCGGCCGGCGACATCCAGCTCGGCGAGGACCGGCTCCGCAGCCTGATGGCCGCCGCACGCAGCCCGGAGGCGCTGGCCCACGCCCTGGACAAGGCGCTCGGCACCGCCTGGGACGCCGAGCTGGAGCCCTACCGGTACGCCGGGGACGGCGCGCCGGTGACGCTGCTCACCCGGGTCGGGTGACGGCGGCCGAGTTGCCCCGATACGGTGGGCCGCGTGTCGATTTCCCCGCGGCGCTCCGCCGTCGCGCTCGCCGCACTGACCGCGCTGCTCGTCTCCGGGTGCTCGGACGGGCCGGACCGGCCCCGGCCCGCCCCGTCGAGTCCGGCGCCGTCGTCGGCCGGGCCCGCGCCGAGTGACCCGCCGGCCGCCGATCCGGCCGCCCGGGCCGCCGCGCTCGCCGGCACGCTGAGCGACGAGGACCTGGTCGGGCAGGTGCTGATGCCGTACGCGTACGGCAGCTCGGCCACCGAGGTCTCGGCCGGGTCGGCAGCCGGGAACCGGGCGCTCGCCGGGGTCGACACCCCCGCCGAGATGGTGGCGAAGTACCGGCTCGGCGGGCTGATCCTGGTCGGCTTCAGCGCCGACGACCCGACCTCGGGCAACCAGGCCACCACGAACGTGGACAACCCCAAGCAGGTCCGTGCGCTGACCGACGGGCTGCGCGCCGCCGCCGGCAAGCTGCCCACCGGCGCCGCGCCCTTCCTGATCGGCACCGACCAGGAGTACGGCGTGGTCACCCGGATCACCGACGGGGTGACGCTGCTGCCCAGCCCGCTCGCCGCCGGCGCCGCCGGGAACCCGGCGCTGACCGAGGCCGCCTGGCGGGCCGCCGGGGCCGAGCTGGCCGCGATGGGCATCAACCTCGACTTCGCCCCGGTCGCCGACGTGCTGGCGGCCCGCAGCACGGTGATCGGCTCCCGGTCCTTCGGCGCCGACCCGGCGACCGCGTCCCCGCAGGTGGCGGGCGCGGTACGCGGCCTGCAGGCGGAGGGCGTCGGCGCCGCGGTCAAGCACTTCCCCGGGCACGGCCTGAGCGCCGAGGACTCGCACACCGAACTGCCGGTGATCAAGCAGTCCCGCGCCGAGCTGGACCGCCTCGCGTTCCCGCCGTTCCGGGCCGGGATCGGGGCCGGGGCCATGGCGGTGATGTCGGCCCACCTGGACGTCAAGGCCGTCGACCCGGGTACCCCCGCCACGTTCTCCCGCAAGCTGCTCACCGACGTGCTGCGCGGCCAGATGGGCTTCCAGGGTGTGGTGATCACCGACGGGATGAACATGGCCCCGGCGAAGAAGTGGTCGCCGGGCGAGGCAGCCGTGCGCGCGCTCAACGCCGGCAACGACCTCATCCTGATGACCCCGAACGTCAAGCAGGCCTACGACGGGCTGCGCGCCGCGCTCAAGGACGGCTCGCTGCCCCGCGCCCGCCTGGTCGAGGCGGTCACCCGGGTGCTGACCATGAAGTTCCGGCTGGCCGGGCGGGACGCGCCCGCGCTGTCCACGCTCGACGGCGCCGCACACCGCAAGGCCGCCGACGACCTGGCCACCGCCGCCGTGACGGTGCTGCGTGGCAAGTGCGGGGGCGCGGTGAGCGGACCGGTGAGCGTGACCTCCTCCGGCGGCCGGGAGCGCACCCGCAAGCTGCTGACCGAGGCGCTCACCGCGGCCGGGGTCAAGGTGGTGCCCTCCGGCGGCACGGTGGTGCACCTGGTCGGGTACGGCGACGGCGCGAAGGACCTGCGCGCGGACGCCGCCGTGACGGTGGCGATGGACACGCCGTACGTGCTGTCCGGGGCGAAGTCCCCGACGCTGATGGCGACCTACTCGTCCACCCGCGCCTCGATGGCCGGGCTCGCGGCGGTGCTCGCCGGCAAGGCCCGCCCGGCCGGGCGCTCCCCGGTGCCGGTCTCCGGCCTGCCGGCCACCACCTGCCGCACCTGACCCGGCCGGCCGGTCGCGCCGAAACCGGGGTGCGTCCGGGCGGTCCCGGCTGGCAGGGTGGCGCCCATGGGAGAGGCAGCACAGGGTTTCCGCTACGTCGAGCGCGCCGACGGCACGGTGGTCATCACGCATCACGGCCGGGTCGCCGGCACGTTGCGCGGCGGCCGGGCCGCGCAGTTCCTGGCCGAGGTCGGCGACGACCCGCAGCTGACCATGGCCCGGTGGACCGGCAACTACCGGCGGGGCAACGAGCGGACCGCCCGGCAGCACCCCCGCAATCGCGGCTGAAAGATAAGAAAGGGCCCCTTCTCGACGGAGAAGGGGCCCATTCGCACGTCCGCTCAGGGGCGGGTGAAGACCAGTGCCACGTTGTGCCCGCCGAAGCCGAACGCGTTGTTCAGCGCCGCCGGGATCTCCATGTGACGCGCCTTGTGCGCGGCCACGTCCAGGGTCAGGCCCTCGTCCGGGTCGTCCAGGTTGATCGTCGGCGGGATCACACCGTCCCGGATGGCCAGGATGGTGGCGATCGACTCCAGCGCGCCGGCCGCGCCGAGCAGGTGCCCGGTCATCGACTTCGTGGCGGTGAGCACCGGGTGGTCGCCGACCGCCTGACGCAGCGCGCCGATCTCCAGCATGTCCCCGACCGGGGTGGAGGTGGCGTGCGCGTTGACGTGCACGATGTCGGTACGGGCCACGTCCGCGTCGGCGACCGCCCGGGCGATGGCCCGGATCGCGCCCTCGCCCTCGGCGTGCGGCTGCACGATGTCGTACGCGTCGGAGGTGATCCCCGCGCCGGCCAGGCGCGCGTACACCCGGGCGCCCCGGGCGGCGGCGTGGTCGGCGCGCTCCAGGATCACCACGCCCGCGCCCTCACCGAGCACGAAGCCGTCGCGGCCGGAGTCCCACGGCCGGGAGGCCCGCTCCGGCTCGTCGTTGCGGGTCGACATGGCCCGCATCGAGCTGAAGCCGGCGATCGGCAGCGGGTGGATGACCGCCTCGGTGCCGCCGGCCACCACCACGTCGGCCCGGCCGGCGCGGATGATGTCCAGCCCCAGCGCGATCGCCTCCGCGCCGGTCGCGCAGGCGCTGGCGACCGTGTGCACGCCGGCCTTGGCGCCCAGCTCCAGACCGACCCAGGCGGCCGGGCCGTTCGGCATCAGCATCGGGATGGTGTGCGGGGAGACCCGCCGCGGTCCGGACGCCTCCAGGATGTCGTCCTGGGCGAGCAGGGTGGTGGCGCCGCCGATGCCCGAGCCGACGCTGACCGCCAGCCGCTCCGGGTCCGGCCCGGCCTCGTCCAGACCGGCGTCGGCCCACGCCTGCCGGGCGGCGATGATGGCGATCGCCTCCGAGCGGTCCAGCCGGCGCAGCTTCACCCGGTCCAGCACCTCGGACGGGTCGACCGCCAGCTCGGCGGCGATCCGGACGGGCAGTTGCGCGGCCCACTCCTGGGTGAGCGCACTCACCCCGGAGCGGCCGGCGAGCATGGCGTCCCAGGTCGACGCGACGTCCCCGCCGAGCGGGGTCGTCGCGCCGAGCCCGGTGACGACGACGTCGGGACGACTCATGATCAGGACTGCGCCTCGATGTAGCTGACCGCGTCCCCGACGGTCTTGAGGTTCTGCACCTCGTTGTCCGGGATCTTGACGCCGAACTTCTCCTCGGCCGCCACCACGACCTCGACCATGGAGAGCGAGTCGACGTCGAGGTCGTCGGTGAAGGACTTCCCCTCGGCCACGTCGTCCGGGTTCACGCCGGCAACCTCTTCGAGGATCTCGGCGAGGCCGGCGGTGATCTCGTCACGGGTCATTGCGGTTGGTTCCTCTCATCGGGGGTCACGTGTCACCGGCGTCGCCGGTCACACACCTCGGCGCGTTCGCGCCCGAGGGGGTCTCAGGGGCAGCGCACGACCTGACCGGCGTAGGTCAGGCCGCCACCGAAGCCGAACAGCAGCACCGGGGCGCCCGAGGGCACCTCGCGCCGCTCGACAAGCTTCGACAGGGCAAGCGGGATGCTGGCCGCCGACGTGTTGCCGGACTCGACGATGTCCTTGGCGATGATCGCGTCAGGGATGTTCAGCCGCTTGGCGATGCCGTCGATGATCCGGGCGTTGGCCTGGTGCGGCACGAACGCGGCCAGCTCCGACGGATGCACCCCGGCGCGCTCGCAGGCCTGCAGCGCGAGCGGGGCGATCGCGGTGGTGGCCCAGCGGAACACCGACTGCCCCTCCTGCGTGATGTACGGCTGCCAGCCCTCGATCCGGACCGCGTCACTCTTCTCCGGCGCGGAACCCCAGACCACCGGCCCGATCCCGGCCGGCTCGTCGTCGGCGGTCGCGGTGACCACCGCCGCCCCGGCGCCGTCGGCGAAGATGATGCAGGTCGAGCGGTCGGTCCAGTCGGTCAGGTCGGAGAGCTTCTCCGCGCCGACGACTATCGCGTTGCGCGCCGCGCCGGCCCGGATCGCGTGGTCCACGGTGCCCAGCGCGTACGCGAAACCGGAGCAGGCGGTGTTGAGGTCGAAGGCCGCGGGCGCGTTGATGCCCAGCTTGGCCGCGACCCGGCAGGCCACGTTGGGGCTGCGGTCCGCCGACGAGCAGGTGGCCACCACCACCAGGTCGATGTCGGCGGCGGTGAGGCCGGAGTTGGCGAGCGCCTTGCCGGCGGCGGCGGTTGCCATGTCGGCCACCGTCTCGTCGCCCGCGATCCGCCGGGTGACGATGCCGACCCGGTCCCGGATCCACTCGTCGTTGGTGTCCACCATCTGCGCGATCTCGTCGTTCGTGACGACGCGGGAGGGCTGGTAGTGCCCCATCGCGACGATCCGGCTGCCGGCCATTTAGTGCGTTCCTCCGATGCGGACGAGGGGCTGGCCCGGTGCGACCGGGTCGTCGTGGTGTGCGAGCCACTCGACGAGCGGCCCGTTGTCGTGCGCGGTCACCTCGACCGGCCCCCGGCCGGTGGCGACGTGGCCGAGGACCTGTCCGGCGCGTACCTCGGTGCCCTCGGCCGGTCCGACCGAGCGGTCGAGGCGACCGGCGGCGGGGGAGACGACCACCCGGAACGACGGCGCGGCCGGGCGGGCGGCGGGGCCGGCGTGCCGGGCGATCAGGCGGCGCGCGGCGGGCAGGTCGGCCGGGGTGTTCAGGGTGACGATCTCGGGTGCGCCCTCGCCCTTGAGCTCCCGCTTGACCAGCCCGGCCAGGGTGCCGGCCGGCGGCAGCTCGATCACGCCGGTGACGCCGAGGTCGGCCAGCGTCCGCATGCACAGGTCCCAGCGGACCGGCGCGGTCACCTGCCGGACCAGGCGCCGGACCGTCTCCGGGCCGTGCCCGGCCGGTGCGCCGTCGAGGTTGGACAGCAGGATCCGGGCCGGCGCGGAGGCCGGGACACCGGCGGCCACCGCGGCGAGGGCGGTCTCGGCGGGCGCCATGTACGGCGTGTGGAACGCGCCCGCGACCTGGAGCCGGATGACCCGGGTGCGGGCCGGCGGCTCGGCGGCCAGCTTGTCCAGCGCGTCGACCGCGCCGGCGGCCACGATCTGACCGGCCCCGTTGCGGTTGGCCGGGTGCAGCCCGTGCGCCGTCAGCGCGGCGATCACCTCGTCCGGGTCACCGCCGAGGACGGCGGCCATCCCGGTCGGCTCCAGCGCGCAGGCGGCGGCCATCTCCCGCCCGCGTACGCCGGCGAGCGTCACGGCGGACTCGGCCGGCAGCACCCCGGCCAGCGCGGCGGCGCCCAGCTCACCGACGCTGTGCCCGGCGACCAGCCCGACGTCGTGCATCGGCAGGTGCTCGGCAGCGAGCAGTGCGGCGGCGACCAGCAGCGGCTGGGTGCGGGCGGTGTCCTTGATCTCGTCCGCGTCCGCCCGGGTGCCCAGGTGGATCAGATCCACCCCGGCCAGCGCCGACCACCAGCGCAGACGCGCCTCGGCGCCGGGGAGGTCGAGCCAGGGCGCGAGGAAGCCGGGCTTCTGGGAACCCTGTCCGGGAGAGAGTACGGCGAGCACGTGTACGACTCTGACGGATACCGGCGTGCCGCGCTGTAACGTACGGCACGAAACCGCACTAGAACCTTTAGAGGAAACCTACAAAGATCGTCGGCGATCATCGCCGATCGGAGACCGTCGGCACCACCGGGTCGAGGCGTCCCACCGTCAGCGCGACCTGCAACGCGAACGCGTCGCGCGGGGCCAGCGGCGAGAAGCCGGTCACCTCGGCGATCCGCTTCAGCCGGTAGCGCACGGTGTTCGGGTGCACGAACAGCGCCCGCGCCGCGCTCTCCAGCGTGCCGCCGGCGGCGAAGAACGCGTCGAGCGTCTCCAGCAGTTCGCCGCCGGAGCGGGCCAGTGCCGCGTACACGTCGTGGCGCAACCGGCGGCGGGCCTCGGTGTCGCCGGCCAGCGCGCGTTCCGGGAGCAGTTCGTCGGCGGCGACCGGGCACGGCGCGGTCGGCCAGGCCGGCGCGGCCCGGAACCCGGCCAGCGCCGCCCGCGCCGATTCGGTGGCCTCGTCCAGGCTGGGCACCGCGGGGCCGACCACCACCGGCCCCTCGCCGAAGGCGGTACGCAGCTTCTCCGTGGCCGCCACCGGATCGGCCGCCCCGCCCAGCACGATGACCAGGCGGTCGCCGTGCACGCCGCCGATCACCTCGACGCCGATCCGCCGGGCCTGCCGGTAGACGGTGTGCAGCACGGCCGCCACCTCGCCGCCGGGTGAGCGGCCCACCGCCACCGCCACCGGCGGCGCGTCCGTCCAGCCCAGCGCGGCGGCCCGGCTGGCCAGCACGTCCGGGGAGTCGCCCCGCAGCAGCGCGTCGACCAGCAGCGCCTGCAACCGGGCGTCCCAGGAGCCGCGGCTCTCGGCGGCCCGGGCGTAGACCCGCGCGGCGGCGAACGCGATCTCCCGGGAGAAGCGCAGCACCGCCTCCCGCAGCGACTGTTCCTCGCCCGGCACGGCGAGCTCCGACACCTGCTCCTCGACCACGTCGATGGTCACCTTGATCAGCGCCACGGTCTGCTGGAGGCTGATCGAGCGGGCCAGCGCCTGCGGCGCGGCGGCGAAGACCTCGTCTGACACCTCCTGGGTGCGGTCGGTCGCGCCGCCGCCCTGGCGCAGCCACTGCACCAGCGAGCGCACGCCGGCCTGGGCGACGAGCATGACCCAGGAGCGCTGGTCGGCGGGCAGCTCACGGAACCACGGCAGCGTCTCGTCCATCCGGGCCACGCTGGCGGTGGCCAGCCCGCCCGCCGCCCGTTCGATGCGGCGCAGCGTCGCCGACGTCTCCGTTCCGCCCGGTTCGCTCACCGCACCAGCCTGACACGGCGTGACCAGCGGATCCACATCGAGGTGACGGGCCCGCCGCCGCGTGAGGATCTCCACCGGTACGCGCTGACGATCTTGTTCGGCCGGGCCAGTACGGTGTCAGGGCACGCCGGGCCAGACTCCGGCCGGGCGGGCGAGGGCGACGCGT
>NZ_WBKS01000078.1:0-27221 GCF_008868145.1 Micromonospora sp. AMSO1212t | reverse complement strand
CCGGACCCGGCAGCGGCGCCGCCCGCAAGGACACCGTCGACCGGGGCGCCGCAGTGCTGCTCGCCGACGCCGCCGTCCAGGCCGGGGTACGCCGCTACCTGCTGGTCTCCTCCATGGGCGTGGACGCCGCGCCCGCCGACGGCACCGACGACGTGTGGGCGGCGTACCTGCGGGCCAAGAAGGCCGCCGAGGACGACGTCGCCGCACGAGACCTCGACGTGACGGTGCTGCGACCCGGCCGCCTCAACGACGACGAACCCGCAGGCCGGATCACCCTGGCCCGGCACGTCGAACCCGGCGCGATCAGCCGCGCCGACGTGGCCCGGGTCCTGCTCGCCCTGCTCTACGCCCCGGCCACCGCCGGGCACACCCTGGAACTCGTCGGCGGAGACAGCCCCATCGCCGAGGCGGTCGCCGCCGTCACCGCCTGACCCACCGTGCACGTCCCGGCCCGCCCGCCGCGGCGGACCGGGACGCCGGTCAACGCTGGTGGCGGGACAACGCCGGCTGCGGCGAGCCCCCACCGCCCTGCGGCAGCTCCCGGGCGATCCGCTCCATCGTGCGCGACAACTGCTCACTGCCGTCGTCCAGGTGCCGGGCCGCCGCCTGCATGTGCGAGATCATCATCTCGCCGAAGATCCGCAACGCCTCCCGCGTCGCCACCGAGTCGTCGAAGCCGCTCCCGGCCGCGCTGCGGTACTCCGTCACCGCCCGCTCGGCCTCCCGCTTCGCCTCCTCCGCCGCCGCCCGCATGTAACTCTCGTACTGCGTACGGGCGTACTCGGCGACCCGGCGCGCGTAGTCGTGGGCCTGCGCGATGATCTGCTCGGCCTCCCGCTGCGCCGCCGACAACAGGTTGACCTCCTTCGCCGCCGGCGTCACCGCCTCGGTACTCGGGATCACCCCGTGCCGGTGCAGCTCCAGATGATCGTTGAGCCGCTCGTTCTCCGCCCGCAGGTTCGCCACCTGCGCCGCCAGCAGATCCAGCTCGTCGGCCACCTGCAACCGGAACCGGTCCACGTCGGTCTGGTCGTAGCCGCGCCGGGTGAACGCCGCCGACCCGAACTCCCACCGCCGGACCCGGTCCGAGGTCAACCGCACCTGCACCGGACCGGACACCTGCTGCGCGTCGTAACTGCTGATCGGACCCGCACTCACCGGCTCACCTCCGTTCCCGACTGCGGGGCTCGCAACACCGGCTCACTCCTCGCGCTCACCGGCCCACCTCCGTCGTTCCCGGCCCGTCCGCGCCCGTCATCGTCCGCCACGCCGGGCCGTACCAGTGCTTGCCGTAACCCTCGTGATGCACCTGACCCGGCTGGTACCCGGCGCCGGTCAACGCCGCCACCGAATGACCCACCATCTCGTCGGAGCCGCACACGTACACGTGCCGCGACCGCCAGTCCCCGTCGGCCAGCACCCGGTCGGCGATCCGCACCGACTCGCCCGGCCGGGCCGGATCCGCACCGGCCACGTACGACACCCGCAGCCACGGATGCGTCGCCGCCAACTTGTCGATCGCCTCGCTGTCGTAGAACTCCGTCCGCGAACGGGCACCCACGTACAGGTCCACCCGCCGTCCCGAACCCTCCGCCGCGACCTGCTCCACCAGCGCCTTCACCGGCGCCCAGCCGGTCCCACCGGCCAGCAGCAGCAGATCCGACGACCCGGCCTGCCACAACGTCAGCCGGTCACCCACCGGCGAAGCCAGGTGGAGCTGGTCACCGGCCGCGCACCCGTACACCAGACGCGACGACACCACACCACCCGGCGCGGCCCGCACGTGCAGCTCCACCGTGCCGTCCGGACGCGGCGCGTTCGCCGGCGAGTAGTACCGCCACGACCGCACCGCCGGATGCGACACCCCGATCGACTGGCCCGGCGCGAACGGCAACAGATACTGCGGGCGGACCGTCAGCACCGCCACGTCGAACGTGCGCTGCTCGTGCGTCAGCACCTCCGCCACCCACCACGGCGGCGACTGCGACTCCGCGGCCTGCGCGCCCTCGGTCATCACCTGCGCGACCAGCCCGTACGCCGCGGTCCAGTCGGCGGCCAGCTCGTCGGTCCACGCCTCACCGCAGAAGTGCCGCAACGTCGCCAGCAGCGCCTCACCGACCGCCGGGTAGTGCTCGGCGCGCACCGCGAACTTCCGGTGATCCGCACCGAGATCCCGCAGGAACCCGACCAGCCGGTCCACCTGGTCCACGTGGGACACCACATGCCCCAGCGCGGCCACCAGACGGTCCCGCTGCCCGGCCATGTTCGTGGGGAACATCTGCCGGGTCTCCGGATGCGCCAGGAACAGCGTCGAATAGAAGTAGAGCGGCACCTGGTCGCCGTGCGCGGCGACCAGGGACCAGCTCTGCTTGAGCCGTGCGACGTCCACGCTCAGGCGTCCCCCGCCGACACGACCTGCTCCCGCACCTGCCCGAGCACGACCTGCACATCGGCGATCACGTCCGCCGGCACACCCAGCTCGACCAGCGTCGCCGTCAGGTGCTCACCGACCTTCGCGTAGTGCCCACCGGTGATGCTCAACGACTGGTGCGCCTCGGCCAGCCCACGGCCCGCGTACTCGTTGGGACCGCCGAGCACCACCGCCAGCATCAGAGCCAGGTGCCGCCGCTGCTCCACCATGTCCACGTCGGCGAAGTAGCCGGCCAGATCCGGATCGGCCAGCACCTTGTCGTAGAACAGCTCCACCGCGGCCTTCACCGCGGCCGCGCCGCCGATGCGCTCGTAGTGGGAGATCGGGGTGGTCTCGCTCGTCACCGTCATGCTCGGTCCTTCCACCAGGGGTCCGCGGGCAGCGCCGCGGCAGGGGCTCGCCGTCCGGCGCGGCGTCACACAGCGTTCCGCCGTGACGTCGACACGCCGACGACCGGAACGGACCATAGCGCGCCCGCCACGACACTTCACGCCCACCCTGTGCGGATCCCGAGAACTGTCAATCACGGACAGTCAGCAACACGGCCGCAGTTGGTGAACGCACCGCAGCCGCTCGCACACATGCCGTCAACGCGCACGACGTACCGTCCTTTTCGGACATCGCGTACACACATGCCGTGACCTGCGCCGACTCTCAGCCGGCCCGGTCCACACCGTCCACCCACGTCAGCCACCGGACGGAGACCACACCCCGTCACCAAAACACGAATCGCGCCGCACCCTTTTCGGGCGCGGCGCGATCCCGTCAACGAGACGCGACGCAGGTCACCCGGCCCGGCGGCGCGCCCGGCGCGCCGCCAGCTCGTCACCCACCGACTCCGCCTCCGGCTCCACCGCCGGCACGGCCGGCTCCTGCCCACCCACCGGCTCCGCCGGCAGATGCGACAACGAACCCTGGATCTCCTTGAACGCACCACCGATCGCGATGCCGAACACCCCCTGGCCGCCCTGCAACAGGTCGACCACCTCCTCCGGCGACCGGCACTCGTACACGGTCGTCCCGTCGGAGATCAACGTGATGCCCGCCAGATCGTCCACCCCACGCGAGCGCAACGCCTCAATCGCCTTACGGATGTTCTGCAACGACACCCCGGCGTCCAGCAGCCGCTTCACGACCTTCAACACCACCAGGTCGCGGAACGAGTACAACCGCGACGTCCCCGAACCCGACGCGTCGCGCACACTCGGCACCACCAGCGCCGTACGCGCCCAGTAGTCCAACTGCCGGTAACTGATCCCCACCGCCGAACACGCGGTCACACCCCGGTAGCCGACCTCGCCGTCAGCGGCCGGATCGGCCCCCACACCCGCCTGCTGTTCCGCACTCGGACCAGGATCCCGCGGCTCGTGCATCCGGACCAACCTCCCCGCGCCCGTGGCGGTGCCGCGCCGACTCCCCGTACGCGCACCCCTCGACACGGCAACCCTAACGCCGCCCCCCGGACTTCACCCGCAGGAGACACCACGACACGCCGCGCCGGCCACCGTCGCGCCGACCCCGGCCACCCGGCCGGGACACCTCAACCCGCGAAGTCCTCCGGACGCACCTGCTCCAGGAACTCCCGGAACTTCTCCACCTCGTCCTCCTGCTCGTCCGGGATCACGATCCCCGCCTCGCTGAGGACCTGCTCCGCACAACGAATCGGAGCACCCACCCGCAACGCCAACGCGATGGAGTCACTCGGCCGCGCCGACACCCGCACACCGTCACCGAGGAGAAGATCCGCGTAGAACACGTTCTCCTTCAATTCGATGATCTCCACCGCCCGCAACGGCGCCTGCAACGCCGCCAGCACATCCCGCAGAAGATCGTGCGTCAACGGCCGGGCCGGCTTGACCCCCTGCTGCTCGTAAGCGATCGCCGTCGCCTCGACCGCACCGATCCAGATCGGCAGATAGCGGTCCCCCTCGACCTCCCGCAGCAGGACGATCGGCTGGTTGCTGGGCAACTCCACCCGAACTCCGACCACGCTCAGCTCGCGCACCGCCGCCTCCGTGTCGTCGTCACCTTGCACCGCGCCCTTCCCTGCACGGTACACGGACCAGGACACGGGAGTCCCACGCGCTACGTGCACCACGCCTCGCCGGACGGGCATACCCCGGCAAGCCTACGACACGCTCCACCGACCAGATCTTTCCGCGCCCACCCACCACGAAGGGCCGGGCGCCCACAGCACCCGGCCCTTCCACAACCTCACCGGCCCAACGTCGACCGCAGCCCCACCCGCACCAACGCCGCGTGCAACCGCTGCGACAACGCCACCAGCTCCCGCGCCGTCTCCGCCGCCCGAGCCCGGGCCGCCGGATCGCTCTGCCGCGCCAACGGCGCCACCAACTGCGCGAACAGCCCGACCTCACGATCCGCCGCCGACCGGTACGCCCGCAGATGCCGAGGCTCCAACCCGTACGCCGCCAGACCCGCCACCGCACTCGCGATGATCAGCGCGTCCGCGTCGTACCACCCCGGCGGATCCGACACCAGCACACCCAGCCGCTCCAACTCCGCGAGCGTCGACTCGTCCACACCACTACGAGCGATCAGACCCGCCCGGTCCAGCCGCACCTCCGACGACTCGACCGACTCCGCCGGCTCCCGGCCCGGAATCTCACCACCCGGACCCACAGCCACCAGATTCGGCCGCCCCCGCCCCGGCGACGGACCAGACCCGTCCCACTGGGCCAACTGCTCCCGGATCACCCGCAACGGCAGGTACTGATCCCGCTGCGCGGTCAACACGAACCGCAACCGCGCCACATCGTCCCAGCCGTACTTCCGATAACCCGCCGGCGTCCGCTGCGGCTCCACCAGGCCCTCGGCCTCCAGGAACCGCAACTTCGAGATCGTGACGTCCGGAAACTCCGGCCGCAACTGCGCCAGCACCTCGCCGATACTCATCAGCGCAGGCGCCCGCGCCGCCCCGGACGGCGTCGAAGCCGCAGGCTCGTTCACCCCCGGCCGGCCTCCTCCTCCGGGCGCGGACCGGCGATGAACACCACCCGGAACTTGCCGATCTGCACCTCGTCACCGTTGCTCAGCGTCGCCGCCTCGACCCGCTCACGATTCACGTACGTGCCGTTCAGGCTGCCCACATCCCGCACCGTGAACGTCCCACCGTCACGGTGGAACTCCGCGTGCCGACGCGACACCGTCACGTCGTCCAGGAAGATGTCACTGTCCGGGTGCCGCCCACTCGTCGTCACATCGTGGTCCAACAGGAACCGGGCACCCGCATTCGGGCCCCGGCGAACCACCAGCAACGCCATACCCGGCGGCAACGAGCCAGACATGCGGCTCGGCACCACATCGGTGTCCGGCCCCTCCAGCACTTCGTCGAGCGAACCGAGATTGAGCGTCGAAGTGACGTCGAGCGGGGGGAACTCGTCGTCTGGGCGCGTCATGGGACCACCTCACGGATCTGTTCGGTCGGCGTCAGGGAATGGCGGGTCTGGCCGCCGGGCAACACCACACCCGGCGGCTGGCTCCCCGTGCCCGGGAAGGCGCATTCCGCAACGCTCAAACTATTGGTTCTCGGTCGACTGGGCGAGCCTAGCCAGCGCCGAAATGCAGGGCAACCGGACGCGCGGAACCTCGCCGCCGCCCGGAACAGCACGAACTCAGCTCTCGGTGAGCTCGCGGTACGCATCGGCGGTCAGCAGACCCTCGACCGCCGCCGGATCGTCCGGAGTGATCTCCACCAACCACCCCGCACCGTACGGATCCGTGTTGATCACCTCAGGGGTGTCGGCCAACGCCTCGTTGCGCGCCGCCACCGCGCCGCTCAACGGCGCATAGATCTCCGACACGCTCTTCGTCGACTCGATCTCGCCCAGCGACTCACCCGCGGCCACCACCGCACCGGGCTCCGGCAGCTGCACGAACACGATGTCACCCAGGGCGTCCTGCGCGAAGTGCGTGATACCGACGCGGACGACACCACCGTCACCACCGACCACCCACTCGTGCTCGGCGGTGTACCGCAGATCCTCAGGAATCACCAACTGCGTCCTTCGTCATCGGTGCACCGGAGAAACCGGCGCGGCCGCGACCGGTCACGAGACCGGCCGCGCGTGGTCCAGCTTGATCGGCGCGTGCAGCTGCGAAACCTCCACAACCTCACGATCCTCGGAGGTCACGTTACCGCCGCCGTCCCGCACCGATGCGACCACCCCGCCGGGAATGTTCAACGCCGTACGCATCGTCGCCGGATCACCGATCACCATGATCGTGAACGGACCCGTCAACCGCCGCCCGTCCACCACCAGCGCACCCTCGGCCCCGTCCACGAAATACGTCGACGCGATGATCCGCGCCGCCGTACCGTCCGCGCCCTGGATCTGCATCGCCTCCGCGCCCGCACCCCGCAGCTCCTGCACCGCGTCCAGGATCCGCGTCGACGACACCGCCTTCGCCGGCCCCGAGAACCGCACCTCAAGACCCGGACCCACCGCCGGCAACGTACCCGCCAGGATGCCCAGCTCGTCCGCCCGCCGCGTCGCCTCCTCCAGCGCCGCCTGCCGGCCCTGCTCACCCGACCGCAGCTGCCGCTGGCTCTCCTCCAGCAACTCGATCTCCTGGCGCAGCCGCCGCTCCCGCGAATCCAGATCCGACGAGATCCGCACCAGGTCCTCCTCCCGCGTCGCCGCGAGCGTCGGATCCGTCGACGTCGTCTTGAACTGCACCACGAGCGTGAAACCCAGCAGCGCCAGCAACACCGCGATCATCGCGCCCGCCGACGAGAACCGCCGCGCCGCCGACGGCGCCCCGGCACCAGCCGCCGCACCAGGCTCCGGCTCGGACTCCGGCACCGCCTCCCGCTCCGCGGGCTCCGCCACCTCGTCCGGCACCGGCTCCACCGGCGCCAACGGGCTCAACTCGTCCGGATCGGGCGCGTCCGGGCGCGGATCCGGCTCACCCGCCGGACCCGACGGCCGCGCCGGCTCCCCCGGCCGCGGCCACCCGGTACCCGTCTCCCTGTGTTCCTCGCTCATCGCCACAAACCTACGCCCGGAACAGGTGCCGGCGGATCGCCGCCACATTTCCGAAGATGCGCACCCCGAGCACGACCACCACACCCGTGGACAACTGACCGCCCACGCCCAACTGGTCACCCAGGTACACGATCAGAGCCGCCACCAGCACATTCGAGATGAACGACACCACGAACTGCTTGTCGTCGAAGATCCGGTCCAGCTTCGCCCGCACCCCACCGAACACCGCGTCCAACGCGGCCACCACCGCGATCGGCAGATACGGCTGCAACGCCGCCGGCACCGTGGGGTCCAGATACACCCCGAGCACCACACCGGCGAGCAACGCCAGCACCGCGATCATCGGCCACCTCCCGAGGGGCTGGAAGAACCACCCGGGCCGGACGACCCGGGACTCGACGAACCGGCGCCACCCGAACCCGACGGGCGCGCACTCGGACTCACCGAAGGCTCGGCGTAGCGTAGCCGCGGCTGCGGCGCCGCCGGCAAGGTGAGGTCGTCGACCCGCTTCACCCCGAACGACAGACCCGTCGTCCGCGCCACCTCACGCATCAACGCCGCCGCCCGGCTCTCGTCGAACCGGTCCCGCATCGACCTCGGCCCGATCGCCTGCACCTCGTACGGACCCGTCACCGGCCGGTAGTCCACCAGGATCGCCTCACCCGCCGACCGGATCGTCGACGTCGCCGTCAACCGCTGGCCGTTCACCGCCACCGCCTCGGCGCCCGCAGCCCACAACGCGTTCGCGACCTTCTGCAGATCCGAGTACAGCACCCGGGACGGGCCCGCGTCCCCACCGGTCACCCCGTCCTGGTCCGCCGCCGCGTCGGCCAGCCGCACCACCACGCCGTCCCCACGCACCCGGGCCAGGCCGGTCCCCGCCTCCAACGTGCGCAACCGGGACGCCTGCGAACCGCTCAACGCCGCGTCCCGCTGCCGGCTGACCTCCTCACGCAACTGCTCGGCGCGCTCGGTCAACCGGTCGGTCTCCGCCTCCCGCCCCTTGATCTCGGCGACCAGCCCCGCCCGCGCCGTCGCGCGGCTCGGCTCCTCCGCCATCGTCTCCCGGTACGCCACCGCGAACAGGAAACCGATCAGCGCCAGCACCACCAGGCTCACCGGCCGGCCCAGCACCTGCCGCACCCGCGACATCGAGCCCGTCGCCCGGCGCGCCGCCGCGTCCCCGTACCCCGGATCCAGCGGATTGCGGAACAGCTCGGTCAGGAAGTCCGGCGCGTACACCCGGTTCGACGGGTCGCGCTCCTTCTCCCCGTCCCGGGGCGGCGACGTGGTCATGCCGCCGCCCCGGGACGCCCCGCCCGCATGGCCCGCACGAGACGGCTCGCCTGCACCACGTACATCGCGCCGGCGACCCAGTAGAGGACCAGGCCCCACCAGGCCAGCCCCCAGCCGATCGCGCCGGCGGCGGTACCGATGTCCGGCACCGCGTCGGCGAGCAGCAGGATCGGGAACGCCGCCAGCAGCAGGAACGTCGCGGTCTTGCCCACGTAGTGCACCGGCGGCGGGCCGTAGCCGTAGCGGCGCAGCACCCCGAGGGACACCAGCAGCAGCACTTCCCGGGCCAGCAGCGCGCCGGTGAACTGCCAGGGCACCACCTCGCGGGCGGTGAACGCGAGCAGCGTGGCGAGGATGTAGAGGCGGTCGGCCAGCGGGTCGAGCAGCTCCCCGAGCCGGCTCACCTGGCCCAGGCGGCGGGCGATCCAGCCGTCCACCCAGTCGCTGGTGCCGCCGACGGCGAGCACCGCGATGGCGGCGACGTCGGCCCGGACCACGAGGAACAGGTAGAGGAAGATCGGCACGCCGACGAGCCGGACGAAGCTGATCAGGTTGGGCAGGGTGAGGACGCGGTCTCCCACGACCGTGGCGGTCCCGGAATCCGGTTGCTCCGCTGGAGCCGGCCGACGCGACACCGAACCCTCCCTTCGCAGCACGGTCCGGCAGCCGGATGAGCGGCCGCTGGAGGGACGTGCGCGTTGCCGGCCGGTCAGACGCCGGCGCCCTCTGTGATCCCGGGCTGGGACCTCCCCGACGCGGCCCGCCATCGTCGTGATCACGGGCCGCCCAGTTGCGCTGCCACTATATCGGGCTCGCCGCTCTCTTCCGGGTGCCCGCTGCGCCGTTGCTCAGCGGTGTCACGGTGGTGACCGTCACAGCCGCTAAGGCATCCTAGGACACTAGTTGAGCGGTCGCCGGCAGGGCAGACACCGGCGCGCGAAATCAGGCGGTGCGGGCGGTCGAGTCCGACCCTGCCTGCGGGGCGGTGGTCGTCGCGGCCTGACTGAACGCCACCAGCGCCAGCAGCAGCTCGTGCTGCACCCGGTTGGGCATCCGGTCGAGCACGGCCTGCACCGCCCGGTGCCGTCTCTCCTGGAGGTCGCGCAGCAACGTATCCGCCGCCGCGGTCGGGATCAGCCGCACCTCCCGCCGGTCGCGCGGGTCGGCGACCCGGCGCAGCAGGCCGACCGCCTCGAGGCGGTCGCACAGCCTGCTCGCCGACGACGGGACCACGTCCAGCAGCTCGGCCAGCCGGTTCACGTTGGTGTCCGGATGGGACACGATCAGTGACAGCACCCGCAGCTGGGTGGGCGAGACGCTGACGGTGTGCCGGGATGTGGCGGAGTCGAGCACACCGATGAGCGCCTCCGCAGCCGTTTCGATGGCCGCGGCAAGATTCGGAGGTCGCTCCACTCGCTGTCCCCTGCGATCGTCCCGCTCGTGTTCGCTCCGCCGCCCCGGTCACTGCCCCGTCACGTCGCCGGACCGGCTGGAGCCGCGCCAGTCCAGGCAGACGACGACCGCGTCGTCACGGAGATCCGCGTCGGCATGGTACGCATGCAGTTCGCGCATCACCGTACCAACTGCCTCGGTCGCCGGCTGCAGCCGAGTCGACCGCATCGCGCGCGCCATCGCCCGCACACCGTACGGCTCCTGCTCGTCGGGCTCCGCCCCGTACACCCCGTCGCTGACGACGAAGAGGCGATCGCCCGGCTCCAGAGTGAACTCCTGCACGTCGTAGCGGGTCTCGGCGAACATGCCCAGCGGCAGTTGCTGCTCCAGCGCGATCGGCGTGACCCGGCCCCCGCGCAGCCGCAGCAGTTGCGGTGAGCCGGCGTCGACCGCTCGCATCACGCCCCGGCGGCTGTCCAGCTCCAGCAGCAGCGTGGCCACGTGCCGGCTGCCCCGGTGCTGGTAGTAGATGGTGTCCGAGGCCAGCTCCGCCTGTTCCACGAGGCTGCCGCCGGACCGCCTTGCGTTGCGCATGGCGTTCACCGTCATCGCCGTGAGCATCGACGCGGCCAGCCCGCTGCCGGTGCCGTTGAGCACGGTGAGGGTGAGCCGGTCCCCGTCCACCGACCAGTCGAAGTGGTCACCGCCCACCGTGTACGCCGGTTCGAGCTGACCGGCGAGCAGCGCGTCACCGAGCCGTACGCTGCGCCCCGGCAGCAGGTCCCACTGCATCTCGGCGGCCATGCTCAGCCGCTCCCGGCGCCGGGCACGCCGGTAACGGTCGGTCTCCCGGTCGGCCGCCCGGATCGCGACGGCCAGCTCCCCCGCGGCGTCCCGGGCGGCCTCCACAGTGGCCGCGTCCGGGTCGCCGGGCAGCTCCACCATCAGCACGCCGAGCCGCTCCCCCCACACCGACAGCGGCATGTAGGCGCGGCAACGGCCGTCCTCGACGATGTCCAGCACCGGCTCCTGGCTGCTGAAACAGCGCTGTGCGACGGTGTGGGCCAGCAGCGGGCCGCCGTCGGGCACGTCCGGGTCGAGCACCGGCCAGAGTCCGCTGGCGCGGTAGTCGGCGACGAACACCTCCGCCCGCGCGGCCCCGAGCGTCTGGCGGAGCACCGCGTCCGCGGTCTCCGCCAGCTGGTCGGGTGGCGCCGTGCGCAGGGCACGCGACACCGATCCGGACCCCTCCGGCATGCTCATCCTCCGATGACGACTATTGCTACAGGGCAAACATCATACGAAGGCCGCCCGAGGGCGAACGCCCCGCCTCGGCCGGGCGTGACGGGAGCGGCTCAGCCGGCCGGGCGGACCGCCAGCGCGCCGTGGAACGCGTCCGGCACCGGCTCGGGCTCACCCGCCGGCCGCCACCGCGCGACCGGCACGATGCCGTCCCCGGTCGGCTGCCAGCGGCCCAGCAGCGGCGCGAACCGCTCGGGCGCCCGCATCCGGAACGCCGGGCCCATCATGGCCAGCGCCTCGGGGTGCCCGGCCAGCTCCTCGGTGTCGAAGTCGATCGCCAGCCGGCTGCCGGGCGCCACCGCCTGGTACAGCTCGTCGAGCGTACGGGCGAGCGTGTCGTCGTCCAGGAACGCCGCCAGCCCGAGGAAGACCACCCCCACCGGCCGTCTCCCCCAGCCCGGCACGAACCGGTGCAACTGTGCCCGGTCGACGGTCCCGACGTCGGTGGCGTCGCCGTAGCCGTACCCGGCCCGGTCGCTGCCGGCGAGCAGGCTCCGGCCCAGCCGGACCGTCTCCGGGTCGACGTCGGTATAGAGCACTGTCGCCTCCGGCGCGACCTCGTGCACGTTGCCGCAGGTGGGCACGCCCGCGCCGAAGACCAGGAAGCCGTCGACGCCGTCGGCGGCCATGGCCTGTACGGTGCGGCCGAGGAAACCGCGCAGCGACCGGAAGATCGCCGCGCAGGGCCCGTACGCCGCCTCGAACGCGGCGGCCGCTGCGACGTCCACCGGGCGGTGGTGCCGGCCGCCGAGCCAGTAGTCGATCATGCGGGCGGTGCTCGGTCCGTCCGGCTGATCCATCGACGGGGCTCCCTCCCCTGGGCGCTGCACGCCAGCGTACCCACCGGGCGACCCCGGCGGTATCGGCCCCGGCCCGCCCGCCGGGCCGCGATACTGGCCGCGGAGCGCCGGCCACGAGGAGGTACGGGTGAACTCGGCGAACGGGGCCGCGGTGGTGGTCGGGGTGGACGGCTCCGAGCCCGCGACGCGGGCGGTGCGCCTGGCCGCCCGGGAGGCGCGGCGGCGCAACCGCCCGCTGCGGGTGGTGCACGGCTTCATCTGGCCGCTGCTGCGCGTACCGGTCTCCGCGCCGGCCGGGTCGCCACCCGGCGCCGGGCTGCGCAACCAGGCCGAGCAACTGGTCTCCGACGCGGTCGCGGTGGCCGAGGCGGAGTCACCCGGGCTGCGCATCACCGGCGAGATCATCGACGGGGAGGCGGCAGCGGTGCTGCTCGGCGAGTCCCCCACCGCCGCCGTGATCGTGCTCGGTGACCGGGGCCTGGGCGGATTCGCCGCGCTCGTGGTCGGCTCGGTCGCGGTGCAGGTCGCCTCGTACGCCGACTGCCCGGTGCTGATCGCGCGCGGCACCGCCCGGGCGGACGGCCCGGTCGTGGCCGGCGTGGACGGCTCCACGCTGTCACGCGCCGCCGTCGAGTTCGCCGCCGAGACCGCGTCCACGCGGGGCGCGCCGCTGCACGTGGTGCACGCCCGTCCGGCCCCGCGCGGGCGGGACGACGGGGCCGAGGAGGACGAGCGGGTACTCACCGAGGCGCTGGTCGGGATCGGCGAACGGTGGCCGGACCTCACGGTGCACGCCGAGGCGGTACGCGCCAAACCGGTCGCGGCGCTGACCACGGCGTCGGCCGGCGCCCAGCTGCTCGTGGTGGGCCGGCAGGGCCGGGGCGCGCTGGGCGGGCTGCTTCTCGGCTCGGTGAGCCAGGGGATCCTGCACCGCTCCGCCTGCCCGGTCGCGGTGGTCCGGGCCCTGGACTGAGTCGCCGTGGTCCGAGCCCCGGACCGAGCGGCGGCCCGGCCCGGCCCGGCGGGGACCCGCCCGCAACGGTTGGTCCCGGCCCGGACGGGTAGACGCCTACGGTCAGCCGACAGCGATCCGGAGGAGGCAGAGATGCCAGGACCACGGCCGGGCAGCAACGCGTACGACAAGCAGCGGGCACGCCTTCGCGACCTCGTCGAGCAGTCCGGACGGGCGTCCGACAAGGAGGCCAACCAGGTCGCGAACCGGATCCTGCAGGACGACCGGGGGCAACGGGGTGTGGTCCGGGGCGAACGGACCTACGGCCCCAAGGGCAACCGGGAACCGGGTGACCCGAAGTGAGGACGGCAGCGGCTGTCGACGGCGCCATCGCGGGCGCCGTCGGCAGCGCCGTCCTCAACGCGGTCTCCTACCTGGACGTGGCGTTGCGGGCCCGGCCGGCCAGCAGCACCCCGGAATCGGTCGCCGGACGGCTGGCCGACGTGACGCACGTCGACCTGGGCCCCGGCGACGAGGCGGCGAACCGCCGCTCCGGTCTGGGGCCGTTCCTGGGGTACGCCATGGGCATCGCCGCCGGGGCCGGGTTCGGCGTCCTCGCCGCACGCCGGCGGATTCCGCTGCCGCTGGCCACGGTGCTGCTCGGCGGCGGCGTGATGGCCACCTCCGACGGCTCGATGACGGTGCTCGGCGTGACCGACCCGCGTACCTGGCGGCGCAGCGACTGGGTCTCCGACCTGATCCCGCACCTGGCGTACGGCCTGTCGGCCGCAGCCACCTGGCGGCGACTGCGGCCGACGTCGGCTCGCGGCTAGCTGTCGCTCTCGTCGTCGGCCACCGGCTCACCGGCCGGGCCGTACGGCGACACCTGCCCCTTCGGGACGGGACGTCCCGCGTCGGCGTTGGACGTGCCCCCGCCTCGCGAACGGCTGCCCGCCTGGGTGGCCGTCTTGCGGCTGTCCTGGCTGGTGGCGCCGAGATCGTTCCGGCGCAGTTCCTCCTGCTGCGGCTTGACCACGGGTCTCTCCTTCCCGGTGGAGCACACGGCCGTCGACCGCGCACCCGGCCCGCGTACCCGTCGCCGCCCCGCGCATTCCGCATCGGCCCGGAGGTCTGGCCGGGGCCGGGGCGGGTAACCCGGACGGATGCCAGACGATCGCAACGTCGCGCGTGCCCTGCTGGACCGGCAGTCCCGCACGTACGCGGAGGAGGCCGGCATCGCCCTCGCGGACCGGCCCGGCCCGCTCTACCAGTTGCTGGTGCTCACCACGCTGCTGAGCACCCGGATCCGGGCCTCGGTGGCGGTGGCCGCCGCCCGGGAGTTGTTCGCCGCCGGCTACCGCACCCCGCAGGCGATGGAGGCGGCGAGCTGGCAGGACCGGGTCGACGCGCTGGGCCGGGGCCACTACCGGCGCTACGACGAGCGGACGGCCACCATGCTCGGCACCGGCGCCCGGCTGTGCCTCGACCGCTGGCACGGCGACCTGCGCCGGCTGCACAACGAGGCCGGCTCCGAACCGGCCGTGCTGCGCCGGCTGCTCACCGAGTTCCCCGGCATCGGCCCCACCGGTGCGGACATCTTCCTGCGGGAGGCGCAGTCGGTGTGGCCGGACGTGTGCCCGTACGCCGACCGGCGCACGCTCGCCGGGGCGCGGCGGCTGGGCCTGCCGGCGAGCCCCGGTGACCTGGTCGGGCTGGTCGGCGAGGGCGACTTCGGCCGGCTGGCGTCGGCGCTGGTGCGGGTGGCCCTGGGCGAGGAGTCGGCGGGCGAGGTGAGCCGCAGCGCCGCGACGGCACACTGAGCCGGGCGGCTACTTGGCCGGGCCGGGCTTGGTCAGGTTCCAGGCCAGCAGCGACGCGAGCAGCGCCAGCAGCACCACGCCACCGGAGACGCCGCCCTCCCCGCCGCTGTCGCGGCTGCCGCTGAAGCCGAAGTAGATCACGGCCAGTCCGGCCAGCACGGTGACGAACGTACGCATTCCTCGGTCCTTCACGCCCGCACCGTACGACCGGCGGCGGGGCCGGGGACGGGGATCGGGCGGTTGTCCCCCGTCCGGGTGTCAGTCCGGCGTACGGCCGACAGCGGGGCCGCGCAGCCGGACCCGGCGGATCGCCCGTCCCGCCACCTCGACCACTTCGACGGTGAGGCCGGGCAGCCGCACCCGCTCCCCCGTGCCCTCGGGCAGCCGGCCCAGCCCGGCCAGCACCAGCCCGGCCACCGTGGTGTACTCGCGCGACAGCGGAAACGTCACGCGGACGCCCACGTCGGGCAGGTCGTGCAGCGGGAAGTCGCCGGGCAGCAGCAGCGCCCCGTCGGGTTCCCGGACGGCGCGGTGCACATCCCGGTCGGTCTCGTCGTACAGCTCACCGACGACCTCCTCGAGCAGGTCCTCCATGGTGACCAGGCCGTCCACGCCGCCGTACTCGTCGACCACCAGGGCGAGCTGCTCGTGCCGCTGGCGTAGCTGCCGCATCGCGTCGGCCACCGGCAACGTGCCGGGCAGCAGCAACGGCGGGCGGGCGAGGTCGCCGACACGCGCGCCGTCGGCGTCCACCAGGTCGCGGATGTGCACGGTGCCGCACACGTCGTCGAGCCCGCCGGGGCCGATCACCGGTGCCCGGGACCGGCCGGTAGCGGCCAGCCGGCGCATCGCCTCGGCCGCCGGCAGGTCGGCGGGCAACGTGGTCACGTCGCGGCGCGCGACGATGATCTCGCGCAGCGTACGGCCGGCGATGTCGAACGCCCCGGCGAGGATCTCGCGCTGCTGGGCGGACAGGCCGCGCTGGCTGACCAGCATCTCCCGCAGCTCCTCCTCGGTCACCTCCTGCCGGCTGGCGCGCGGGTCGCCGCCGGCGAGCCGGACCAGCAGGTCGGTGGAGCGGCCGAGCAGCCACACCGCCGGCCGGGACAGCCGGGCGAGCAGGTCCAGCGGCCCGGCGCTGATCAGCGCCCACCGCTCCGCCGTCTGCATGGCCAGCCGCTTGGGCGCCAGCTCCCCCACCACGAGCGTGAGGAACGTCAGCAGCAGCGTCACCAGGAACACCGCCACCGGGCGGGCGGCCCCGCCGAGGAAGCCCAGCGGGCCGACCAGCGGCTCGGCCAGCGTCACCGCGGCGGCGGCCGAGGCGAGGAACCCGGCGAGTGTGATGCCGAGCTGGATGGTGGCCAGGTAGCGGTTCGGTTCGCGGGTGAGGCGGCTCAGCCGCGCCCCGGCCCGCCCGGAACGCCCCAGCCGCCGCAGCTGCCCCTCCCGCAGGCTCACCAGCGCCATCTCGCTGCCGGACAGGGCGGCGTTGACGAGGATCAGCACCAGCACCAGCGCGACCTGCACGCCCATCAGTCGGTCTCCAGGTCGTCCAGCGAGATCGCGTGGGTCATCAGCCAGCGGGCCAGCGCGGCCATCCCGAACAGCCACAGCGGCGCCGACTCGGTGGGGCCGTTCGTGGCGAAGATGGCGAATCGCAGGTCCGGGGCGCGGTACGCCTCGATCCGCCACTTGTGGTTCTTGTCCCGCCAGACCGCGGAAGGGTCCATGGCGTCACGGTAGGTGACCGGGACGGGCGGGCGACGCCGGTTGACTCAGCCCGGCGGGCGGACCACCTCGCGGGCGTCGTCGGGCAGCCGCCGGGTGGCCCCGCGCCGGTCCAGCAGTTCCAGCAGCGGCACCGCCACCCGCCGGGTGGTGCCGAGCGCCTGTCGGGCGGCGCTGAGCGTGAACGGCTGCGGCAGCGCGGCGAGCACGCGCACCGCGTCGTCCGGGGCGCCGGGCAGCAGCACCACGTTCTCGGCCAGCTTCAGCAACGCGCCGGCCCGTACCGCGGCGCCGATCTCGCGGGGGCCGAGCCCGAGGTCGGCCAGGTGGTGCGCCTCGGGGGCCTGGAACGGCCGGTCGCCGTACTCGGCCCGGACCCGGTCCACCGCCCGGGCCACCGGGTCCGGCAGGGTCCGCTCGGGGGCGGCGGTGACCAGGCCGTCGCGCAGCCGCAGCGGCGGGCGCAGCAACGCCGTGACCAGGGCACGGTCGGGCAGGTCGAGCCGGTGGCGCAGCACGTCGGCGGGTACGCCCGCGGCGAGCGGATGCTCGGCGGCGTACCGGGTCACCTCCTCGGTGAGGCGGCGGCCCAGATCCCGCCAGTGATCCGGGTCGGCCAGCCACTGCCCGGCCACCGGCGTCGCGGTCGGTGGCACGCCCATCCGGGTCAGGTCACCGGCCCGGGCGAGCCGTCGGCGGCGCAGCTCCCCGGCCAGGTCCGGCCGCCCGTCCAGGCCGGCGAGCACGGCCGCGCGGGCGGCCGCCGCGCCCCGGCGGCGCAGCGGCGGCGGGTCCACGTCCAGCACCGTCACGCCGCCCGCCACGTGGTGCCGGCCGGGGTCGCGCAGCAGCGCACGGTCCCCGATCAGCAGCGGTAACGGGCGGGCCAGGCGCAGCCGTACCGTGTCCGGGCCCAGCGGCCGGACCTGGGCGGGCACCGCCGCGGAGCCCACGTGCAGGGTGAGCGTGGCCGGCAGGTCGGCGGCCGGATCGCCGGACAGCCGCACGTCGAGCAGCTCGGTACGCCCGAACCGGCCGGGCGTGAGCAGCGCGTCGCCGCGCCCGACCCGGTCGCGGGACAGCCCGCGCAGGTTCACCGCGACCCGGGCCACCGCCTCGACCTCGGTCCGGGCCGTGCCGAGCGAGTGCAGTCCGCGTACCCGCACCGCCTCGCCGTCGGCGGTCAGCTCCAGCTCGTCGCCGGTGCGAAGCCGGCCACCGCCGAGTGTGCCGGTGACCACCGTGCCGCTGCCTCGGACGGTGAACGCCCGGTCCACCCAGAGCCGCACCGGCGCGTCCCGCGCCGGGTCGGGGAGCCGGGCGGTCAGGCGGTCCAGTGCGGCGCGCAGCTCGGGGAGCCCGGCGCCGGTGACCGCGGAGACCGGCACCGCCTCCACCTCACCCAGCGAGGTCGCGGCGATCTCCGTCCGGGCCCGCGCAGCCGCCGGCCCCGGGTCGGCCAGGTCCGCGCGGGTGACAACGAGCAGCCCGTACGACACGCCCAGCGCGTCCAGCGCGGCCAGGTGCTCGGCGGACTGCGGCATCCAGCCCTCGTCGGCTGCCACGACGATCAGCGCGGCCGGGACCGGGCCGACACCGGCCAGCATGTTCGGCACGAACCGCTCGTGTCCCGGTACGTCGACGAAGGCGATCGTGCCGCCCGACGGCAGTGTGGTCCAGGCGAAGCCGAGGTCGATGGTCATGCCGCGGCGGCGTTCCTCCGCCCACCGGTCCGGTTCCATCCCGGTCAGCGCCCGCACCAGCGTGGACTTGCCGTGGTCGACGTGCCCGGCGGTCGCCACCACCCACATGCCGGTCAGTCCCCCACGCTCAGCACGGCCGCGCGGACCCGGTCGTCGGCGTCCTCCGGCACGGCGCGCAGGTCCAGCAGGAGCCGGCCGTGCAGCACCCGGCCGAGGACCGCCGGGTCGCCGGTGCGCAGCGGCTCGGCGTACCGCTCGGGCAGGCTCAGCGCCCACGAGTCCAGCTCCACGCCGGGTGCCCCGCCGCCGCCGACGACCGCAGCCGACGGCACCACCTCGGCCTTGCAGCCGTCCTCGCCGAGCCGGTCCCGTAGCCGTTCCAGCCGCTCCCGCAGCCGGGCCGGGTCGGCGTGCAGCGCGTCCCGGGTGGGCGTGGTCGGGGCGTACAGGGTGGCGGCGAGCGCGGCGAGGGTGAGCTTGTCGACCCGCAGCGCCCGCGCCAGCGGGTGCCGGCGCAGCCGGTGCACCAGGTCGGCGTCGCCGAGCAGCAGGCCGGCCTGCGGGCCGCCGAGCAGCTTGTCGCCGCTCGCGGTGACCAGGTGCGCGCCCGCGCGCAGCGTGGTGGCCGCGTCCGGCTCGGCGGGCAGCAGCGGATCAGGCGCGAGCAGGCCCGACCCGATGTCGACCACCACCGGTACGCCGAGCGTCGCCAGCTCGGCCACCGGCACCGCCGAGGTGAAGCCGGTGACCACGAAGTTCGACGGATGCACCTTGAGCACGAACCCGGTCCGCTCGCCGATCGCCGCTTCGTAGTCGGCGCGGGTGGTGCGGTTGGTGGTGCCCACCTCGCGCAGCCGCGCACCGGTGCTGGCCAGCAGGTCGGGCAGGCGGAACCCGTCGCCGATCTCGACCAGCTCACCGCGACTCACCACGATCTCCCGGCCGGCGGCCAGCGCGGTCGCGGCGAGCGCCAGCGCGGCGGCGCCGTTGTTCACCACGTGCACCGCCCCGGCGTCGGGCACGGCCGCGGCGAGCGCGTCGAGCGCCTCCCGGCCGCGCCGGGCCCGCAGCCCGGTACGCAGGTCCAGCTCCACGTCGGTGTGCCCGGCGGCGGCGACCAGCGCGTCCACGGCGGACGGGGCGAGCGGGGCGCGACCCAGGTTGGTGTGCAGCACGACGCCGGTGGCGTTGAGCACCGCCCGTGGCGTACGGCCGGGCAGGTCGGCCAGCGCCGCGTCGCGTACCTGATCGGGGGTCAGCTCGCCGCGACGGGCGCGGTCCTGCGCGCGGACGATCGCGGCCTTGACCCGGTCGCGGCCGAGAGTGCCGGCGGCGGCGGCCAGCGCGGGATCGGCGAGCAGCGCGTCGGTGCGCGGCACCCGCCGTCGCGGGTCGACCTCACGCATCGGCGCACTCCCGGGGAACGGTTTGGCGGAGACGGACGGGAATCGAACCCGCCTGGCCCGGGTCCCGGACCACACCGGTTTTGAAGACCGGGAGGGGCACCAGCCGCCTGAACGCCTCCACGAAGCAGTCAACCACAGCGGCCGGAAGGCCGCCCGGGGAGGTGTCAGTCCTGGTCGGCGGCCCGCCGGTCGGCGCGTTCGCGCTGCGGCACCACCGTGTACCGCGGATCCCGGGCGGACGCGACCCCGCCGTGGAAGATGCCGAACCGGGTGCACGCCGACGCGGCGATCAGCGCACCGCCGGACAGCGCGGACAGCACCCGGCTGCGCCGGCCGATCAGCGCGCCCGCCACACCGGCGGCGGTCAGCGCCCGGCCCGCGCGCAGCAGCTTCCCCGGCGTGCCCTGCGTGTAGGGCTCACTGAGCAGGCCGAGCCGGTTCTCCACCCGGTGCGAACCCCACAACTCCATCGCCGCGCCCGCGACCGCCATGCGCCGCGCCGGGCCGGCCTGCGCGCAGGGCGCGGCCACCAGCCCGACACCGGCGCCGCTGGCCAGCGCGCTGCCCGCGAAGATGGCGGGCAGTTCCGGGTACGCCTCGTGCCACGACGGCACCGCCGTGTCCGCCAGCAGCACCCCGGTGTACGTGGCCAGCGCAGGCGCGGTGACGGCGGCGACCACACCGGCGGCGTGCCCGGCCGGGGGCAGCAGCCGGCGGCCGAGCCCCAGCACGCCGCGCCCGGGCAGCAGCGGGGCCGCCTCGGCGACCGCGGCGACCCCGGCGGCCGGGCCGAACACGCTGAGGATCCAGGTGCCCACCGACATCGGCGAGGTCACCTTCGCCACCCGCAGCATGTGGTGGAAACGCGACGGCCGGCCCAGGTCGTTGACCAGGAAGTACGTGCTGGCGCCGACGCCCGCGAGCGCGGCGACCCGGCCGGCGCGGCGCAGCGCGGGACGGCCGGTGAACTGGCCGCCCGCGGCGAGCAGCGACGACCCGGCGGCGAGACCGCCGGTGAACAGGTACGCGGCGATGTCCCACCGCCACACCGGCGGCTTGAGGATGGGCCGGCCGTAGTAGGAGGTGAACTCGGCCGGCGGGACGTTCAGCTGCTCCCCACCGCCCTTGCCGCCCTTGCCGCGGCGCCGGCGCGGTGCCGCGTCGCGGGGCGGGTGCGGGGCCAGCCCGGCGTCGCGGGAGCCCGCGTCGGTGCGGCCCACCCCGGGACCGGCGGCGGTGGCCCGGCTGCCGCTCTCCCGCCCGGCGGCGCTGCGGCTCTCCCGCCCGGCGGCGCTGCCGTTCTCGCGTTCCGCGGACAGGCGCTCGCGGAAACGGCGGAACAGGTCACCGACTGGTCGGTCCGGGCTCACGACGATCCTCCGGCGAACGCGGCGACGGCAGCCGCCGCCATGGCCAGCGCGGCCAGCCCGGCCCGCTTCCACATCTTCGGCAGGTCCCGGGTGGTGACCACCGGGTCCGGCGGCAACCCGTACACCTCGGGTTCGTCCAGCAGCAGGAAGAACGCACCGTCGCCGCCGACGCCGTCGGTCGGGTCATGGCCGTACAGACGTGCCTCCGGCACCCCCCGCTCGTGCAGCGCGGCGACCCGCGTGGCGGCGCGTTCCCGCAGCTCGTCGAGCGGGCCGTACTGGATCGACTCGGTCGGGCAGGCCTGCGCGCAGGCGGGTGTCATGCCCGCGCCGATCCGGTCGTAGCAGAGCGTGCACTTCCACGCCCGGCCGTCGCCCTTGCGCTGGTCGATCACGCCGTACGGGCAGGCGGAGATGCAGTAGCCGCAGCCGTTGCAGATGTCCTCCTGCACCACCACCGTGCCGAACTCGGTGCGGAACAGCGAACCGGTCGGGCACACGTCCAGGCAGGCCGCGTGCGTGCAGTGCTTGCACACGTCGGACATCATCAGCCAGCGGAAGTCGGTGCGGCTCTCCACGCCGGTGCCCCGCCCGGGCGGGGCAGTGCCGGGCATGCCGAGGAACTCCGGCCCGGCAGCCATCCGCGCCGCCGCCTCCGGCTGCCCCGGTGGCAGGCCGGGGTTCGTACCGGTGTCGGGTGCCGTCACCGCGCCGACGGCCGCGGACGCCGGGCTGGTCGCCGGGCCGGTCGGGTCACCCGCGAACGGCGGCGTGCGGTGCCCGGCCGGGCGGGGCTGCTCGATGAACGCCACGTGCCGCCACGAGTTCGCGGTGAGCGCGCCGGTGTTGTCGTACGACATGCCGAGCAGGTCGAAGCCCGAGTCGGGGACGTCGTTCCACTCCTTGCAGGCGACCTCGCACGCCTTGCAGCCGATGCAGACGCTGGTGTCGGTGAAGAAGCCCATCCGGGGCGGCGCGTCGACCCAGCCCGCGTCCGGGGCCGGGTCGAGCGGGCCGTACAGGCTGTTGGCGTCAGGCATGCGGTTCCCCGTCCTGGTGCGCGGCGGGCGACTGCTCGTCGGTGCTGCCGGCGGCGTCGTCCCCGCCGGCCGCGTCGGTGGTCACCATCGGCACCTTGCGGTCCGCCGTCATGGCGGCCCGCCGCTGGTAGTCGCCGACCAGGTCGAGCAACGGAGGGCCGGTGGGGCGACGGCCGGGCCGGATGTCGCAGGTGCCGACCTTGCTCTCCTGGATGAGGACGTTCGGGTCCAGCGTGATGCCGAACAGGTCGTTCGCCGAGTCGCCGGTGACCAGACCCTCGGTGCCGAAGTGGTACGGCAGCCAGACCTGGTGGATGATCCGGCCGTCCACCCGCAGCGGGGTGAGCCGGTCGGTGACGAGAACCCGCGCCTCGATCACCGCCCGGCCGCTGATCAGGTGCGCCCAGCCCAGGTGCGCCAGCCCGACCTCGCCGGCCAGCTCCGGGGACACCTCGACGAACATCTCCGGTTGCAGCTCGGCCAGGCGCGACACGGTACGGCTCATCCCGCCGGCGGTGTGGTGCTCGGTGAGGCGGCTGACCGTGAACACGTACGGGAAGACCTGGCTGTGCGGCTCCGGCGGACTCGGGTTCATCCGGTTGATCGGGTGCTCGTAGATCTTGCGGGTCGGGTTGGCCTGCTGACCGTAGAGCGGGTTGCGCATCGGCGACTCGGCCGGCTCGTAGTGCGTCGGCAGCGGCCCGTCGAGGACGCCGCTCGGCGCGTACAGCCACGCCTTGCCGTCGCCCTGCATGACGAACGGGTCGTCACCGGCGAGCGCGGCCGGGCCCGAGGCGCCCTCGGGCGGCCGGTACGACGGCGGCTTCGTCTTCTCGAAGTCCGGCACG
Organism: Micromonospora sp. AMSO1212t; assembly: GCF_008868145.1. Taxonomy (NCBI): domain Bacteria; kingdom Bacillati; phylum Actinomycetota; class Actinomycetes; order Micromonosporales; family Micromonosporaceae; genus Micromonospora; species Micromonospora sp. AMSO1212t. Next base: position 4,121 of record NZ_WBKS01000078.1, on the reverse strand, counting down.
TCGTACCCGGTCCACTCGCCGGCGTCCGCATCCCACCAGACGTACTTCTTGCGCTCGCTCCACGGGCGGCCGTCCGGGTCGGCGGAGGCGCGGTTGTAGAGCGTGCGGCGGTTCGCCGGCCACGCCCAGCCCCACTCGGCCGCCACCCAGTCCTGCTCGTGCCGGGACCGGCGGCGGGCCGCCTGGTTCACCCCGTCGGCGTAGACGCCGGAGTAGATCCAGCAGCCGATCGCCGTGGAGCCGTCGTCGCGGGCCTCGCCGAAGGCGTTGAGCGGGCGGCCGGTGGCCACCTCGTACCCGTTGATCTCCTTGAGCACCGCCTCGGCGCTCGGCTCCGCGTGCGGACCGTGCGTCGGGTAGTCCCAGGCCAGGTCCAGCAGCGCGCGGTCGCGGCGCTCGGTGGAGGCGGCCAGCTTCTCCCGCAGCACCCGGCCGAGGTGGTAGAAGAACCACAGCTCGGAGCGGGCGTCGCCCGGCGGGTCGACGGCCTTCTCCCGCCACTGCAGCAGCCGCTGCGTCTGGGTGAACGTGCCCTCCTTCTCCACGTGCGAGGCCGCCGGCAGGAAGAACACCTCGGTGCGGCACTCCTCCGGCACGATCTCGCCGGTGGCGACCTCCGGGCTGTTCTTCCAGAACGTGGCGCTCTCGATCATGAACAGGTCGCGGACGACGAGCCAGTCCAGGTTGGCCATGCCCAGGCGCTGGGCCCGGCCGTGCGCCGACCCGACCGCCGGGTTCTGGCCGAGCAGGAAGTAGCCCTTCACCCTGCCGTCGATCATGTTCAGGACCTGCTGGTACGTGCCGTGGTCGCCGGTCATCCGGGGCATGTACCCGTAGCAGAAGTCGTTCTCCGGCGTCGCCGCGTCACCCCAGTACGCCTTGAGCAGGCTCGCCGCGAAAGCCCGCGAGTTGCCCCAGAAGCCCTTCTGGCCCGGGTGCCGGATGCTGTCCACCCACTCGTCGAACGTCGGGTGGTCGGCGTGGTGCGGCATCGGCAGGTAGCCGGGCAGCAGGTTGAACAGCGTCGGGATGTCGGTGGAGCCCTGGATGCTGGCGTGGCCGCGCAGCGCCAGGATGCCACCGCCCGGCCGGCCCATGTTGCCCAGCAGCGTCTGGATGATCGAGCCGGTCCGGATGTACTGCACGCCGACGCTGTGCTGCGTCCAGCCGACCGAGTAGACGAGCGCTCCGGTGCGCTCCCGCCCCGAGTTCTCCGTCCAGGCGCGGGCCAGCTCGAGGAACTTCTCCTCCGGGATGCCGCACACGCGGGCCACCATCTCCGGGGTGTAGCGGGAGAAGTGGCGCTTCAGGATCTGGTAGACGCAGCGCGGGTGCTGCAACGTCTCGTCCCGTGGCGCCTGCGCCGGCACCGGCTCGCCGTGCGACTCGTGCTCCAGCCCGGAGGCCGAGTCGCGTTCCTTACCGGTGCCCCGGATCTTGGCGTTGTCCTCCTGCCCCTCGTACTGCCAGCTCGCGTGGTCGTACGAGCCGGTGTCCGGGTTGTAGCCGGAGAACAGGCCGTCCAGGTCCTCGGTGTCGACGAACTGCTCGCTGACGATGTTGGCCGCGTTGGTGTACGCCAGCACGTACTCCCGGAAGTCGAGCTCGTTCTCCAGGATGTAGCGCACCACGCCGCCGAGCAGCGCGATGTCCGTGCCCGCCCGGATCGGCAGGTACGTGTCGGCGAGCGCGCTGGTACGCGTGAACCGCGGGTCGACGTGGAAGACCTTCGCGCCGCGCTTCTTCGCCTCCATCACCCACTGGAAGCCCACCGGGTGAGCCTCGGCCATGTTCGAGCCCTGGATGACGATGACGTCAGCGTTGACGAGGTCCTGCTGGAAGTCCGTGGCGCCGCCACGACCGAAGCTGGTCCCCAGACCGGGGACGGTGGCGGAGTGTCAAATACGGGCCTGGTTCTCGATCTGGAGTGCCCCCATCGCCGTGAACAGCTTCTTGATGAGGTAGTTCTCCTCGTTGTCCAGCGTCGCGCCGCCGAGGCTGGAGATGCCGAGCGTCCGGTTCAGCGGGCGGCCCTCGTCGTCGACGTCCTCCCAGGTCTCCGCGCGGGCGGCGAGGATCCGGTCGGCGATCATGTCGAGCGCGACGTCGAGATCCAGGTCTTCCCACTCGGTCGCGTACGGCCGACGGTAGCGGACCTTGGTCTGGCGCAGCGGGCTGGTCACCAGGCTCTTGCTGGCCGAGCCCTTCGGGCAGAGCCGGCCGCGCGAGATCGGGCTGTCCGGGTCGCCCTCGATCTGGGTGACCTTGCCGCCGGAGTGGAAGACGCGCTGCCCGCAGCCGACCGCGCAGTACGGGCAGACGGAGCGGGCCATGCCGTCGGCGGTCTCGGTGCGGGGAGCCAGCTCGGCGGAGCGCGCCGACTGGGCGGCGGCGCCGCGACCGAGCGGGTCGGTGCCGGTGAGTTGCCGGTATACCGGCCACCCCTGGATGAACGTCTTGAAACCCATCCGGGCACCCCCTCTCCGTCGAGAACGGCTCACCTCTGCCTGTAACCCTAGGCCAGCGGTGCGGGGCGTGCGACTCGAGCCCGAAGACAGAGCCGCCCCGGCCGGATGGCCGGGGCGGCTCTGGGCGTCGGTGTGCATGTCGCCTCTCGGCGAGTGGCGCGACGCGGCTCCAGCCGAACGGTATTCCGCGAAGGCAATTTAGGTGAGGCCCGGGGACACTGGACACACCGACGCTCTGCACAACGGTACCGGGGTCACGGTTCTTCCGCTCGTTCGTCGTGACCCCGGTCACCGCCGGGTCAGCTGTTCCAGTGCTCGGCCACCAGGTCGGCGGCCTGCTGCTCCCACTGGGCGTAGTGGTCCGGGTAAGCGGACACCTGGACGGTCTGGGCGGCCTTGGTCAGGGGCATGTCCTGCCAGCCGTCGACCTGCTTCAGACCCTTCAGAAACGCCGTGGTCGAGTACTCGGGGTCCGTGATCTGCTCCACCGTGCCCCACCCACTGGACGGACGCTGCTGGAACAGGCCCAGCGAGTCATGGTCGTTGCGGTCGCCGAGGTGGCCGAGGTTCTCCAGCTTCGACTCCTGCAACGCGGTGGCGATCGACACGACCGCGGCGCGCTCGTCCATACCGGCCTTCTTCGTCGCCGCGATGATGGCCTTGACGTTGGCGGTCTGCTCGTCGTCGAGGTCGATGTGGGACTGGGTGCCCTGCACGCCGTGCGGGATGAGCGCGGCGGTGTCGAGCTTCGCGGCCTGGGTGGTGACGGCCGTGTCCCGTACCGGGGTGGTGGTGTCGTGGTTGAGGGGGCCGGCGGCGAGGCCACCGGCGACGGTCAGACCGGCGATACCGAGGATGCTCTTACGCAGGATGCTGTTCATGGTGGGCTCCGTTCGGGGGTCGACGCACCCGGGGGTGGGCGCGTGGGCACCGTCAGGCGCACAGAAGTCTTCGGGGGATCCGGCGCCTGCTCACGCGGCCCGCGGACGCCGGGGGTGGCGTTCGGGGCTCACTGGTCGCGCCGGAGACATGTCCAACGACCGCCGGCCCGGGATCATTCCCGGACGCTGCCGCCCGCGTTCTCGAGGTGCGGGGGGCGCTGCTGCGGTCGTTCACCAGGTATAACGCCCCGACCCCGCCACCGATTCCGCCGCCCGGGTGTCGCCGACCACCCCGAAACCGGACACCGACGCATCCCCGGACACGCCGCGTCGATCATGAGGTTGACCGCACACGATGTCCGGTTCGTCACCGTCAACCTCATGGTCAGTTGGGAGGTCGGGCCGCCGACGGCAGACCCGCCCGCAAAGCAGGCCCCCAAGCGGATGTCGCCGGAGTCGGTGGAGCGTCCCGCGAGAGATCTTGGTGCCGAACGGCCCCCATAAGGGCGGGGACGCACCAAGATCTCCATCCGGCGGCGGTAAAGAGCAAGCACAGGGCGGCCCCCGGCGCGAGGGGCGCCCGGCGAACCTCACCAGGTCCCGCGCGCGCCACCACGCGGAGATCTTGGAAGGAAACGGCCCTCATGGGGGCCGACATCTTCCAAGATCTCCGGTGGGTGCCGCCCGAGGTGAACAAGGCGAGCGATTGCGACGGGCGATCATGAAGTTGGCGCCACAAGCTGACCGGTTTGTCCGGTCCAACTTCATGATC
>NZ_WBKS01000077.1:0-27550 GCF_008868145.1 Micromonospora sp. AMSO1212t | reverse complement strand
GGTCGGCGGCGGGGTCGGGGGCGGCGGGGTGGTCGGCGGCGGGGTCGTGGGCGGCGCAGTGGTCGGCGGCGCGGTGGTCGGCGGCGGCGTGGTGGACGCGAACTGGCTGAAGAACCGCCAGATCTCCCCCGACGTCCAGGTCCGCGAGTCGTTCGGGCTGGACGACCCGTCGACCGGGCTGGGGGTGTGGTCACCGTCGAACGCGGCCCACTGCACCGGGTAGCCCTCGCGGCAGCCGGAGTACGTGGTGGTGATGTGGGTGAGGCTGCCCCGGCTCGGCTCGCGCGGGCTCTGCGCGGTGCAGCCGTTGTTGCGGACGAACGTGTCGCGCAGCGACCGGCCCATGGAGATGTTCAGCACGCTGTCGTAGATGCCGTGGATGCCGAAGTAGGCGACCGGCTGGGTGCCGCCGTTGCAGCCGCTGAGGTTGGCGCCGGAGATGACGGTGACCGCGCGGACGATCGTGGGCCGGGCGCAGGCCACCGCGTAGCTCATCGCTCCGCCGTAGCTCCAGCCGAGCGCGAACCGCTGGGACGTGTCCACGCAGAGGTCGTTCTCGATCTGTCGGGAGATGTCGTCGAACAGCGTCAGGTCCCGGCCGTTGGTGTTGGCCCAGCCGTTGTCGATGCCCTGCGGCGCGACGAAGATCGTGCTGTTGTTCGACAGCGGCAGCAGGCCGTAGTAGCCGGCCGAGGCGACGTTGTTCGCCGAGCCGTTCAGCCAGTGGAACCCGAAGATCAGCCGGTACGGACGGTTGCGGTCGTACCCGTCCGGGATGCGCAGGATGTAGCTGCGGTTCTGCCCGCCGCTGGAGATGGTGCGCGTCCCGCTGGACAGCGTGGGCGCCTTGCCGCAGCCGGCGGTCGCCGCGAGCGTGCCGTTCGTCGACGCCTGCGCCGTCTCGCCGAGACCGGCGCTGAGCGCGCCGCCGGCCGCCGCCGCGAGGAGCACGGCCGCGGCGGCGATGGATGAGAGAAGGGATGTTCGTTTCGCCATTGCTGGACTCCTTGCCCTGGGTGGTGGTGCAGGCCGGACCGTCCGTCGATGCCGACGTCGCCTGCGAAGAGGGCGCGGAGCCGCGCGTGCGGCCGGGGCCGAAGTCGTCCGTTGGCCGCCTGCGTCGGCGTGCATCGGCGGAGCGGCCCGGACTGGTCACCGACCGGCGGGGCGGCGAGGAAGGTGCCCTCGGGTCGCCTTGCCGATTGCGGGGGTGACGGGGAGCGTGCCCTTCGCTCCCGTGCCGGAACATAGCAGGTTATCGATAACATGTTCAACCGGCCGGGTCCGGAGGGATGCCGGGTGGGCCGCCGGGTGAGCGCTCACAGGAGCGGGTGGCGCCGGCGTCGCCGCCTGCTCAGGCGCGGTCGGCCAGAGCCGGCAGATCGCAGCCGGCGAGGGCGTCCGGCTGGGGTACGCGGGCGAGGTCCGCCTCGGCGAGCCCGAGCCGCCGGTACGCGGTGTGCAGCGCCGCGACCACGGCGCCCAGCGCGCCGGAGAGGTCACCGAGTTCCGCGCCGTGCACTGTCGCCTCGGCGGCGGGCACGATCTCGTGCAGCCGTCCGCGCAGCCGGACCAGGTCGGGTGTGAGCGCGTGGGAGATGCCGCCGCCGAGGACGATCACCTCCGGCTCGTACGCGACCACCGCCGCGGTGAGGATGACCAGCAGCGCCTGCTCGACGTACTGCCGGACCGGCGCCAGGCGCGGGTCGGCCGAGCGGAACACGTCGGCCGCGTTGTCGAACGACAGGCCGAGCTCGCGGGCGCGGGCGAGGATGCCGGACCCGCTGATGATCCGTTCGAGCGGCGCGCCGAGCGGACCGGCGGGCAGGTGGCCGAACTCGCCGACCAGGCCGCTGCGGCCCCGGAACAGTCGGCGGTCGATCGCCACGCCGGCGCCGAGCCCTGCCCCGATGGTGAGCATCACCGCGGTCTGCGCGTCCCGGGCGGCGCCGAAGCGCAACTCCCCGAGCAGCGCGTAGTTGGAGTCGTTGTCCACCTCGACCGCGGTGCCCAGGTGCTTCTCCAGCAGCCGCAGGAACTGCGGATCCTCCACCTGTGGCAGGTTCGGGGCGTTGGAGACCGCGCGGTCGCCCTGCCGGACGGCGCCGGGCAGGCCCACCGCGACGCAGTCGAGCCGCTCCCGGTCGGCGCCGACGGTCGCGACGATCAGGTCGGCCAGCCACTGGGCCAGCCGGGGGGCGTCGTAGTCGGCGGGCGTGGGCACGGTCCGGCCGGTCAGCGGCTCGGCGGCGAGGTCGGCGACCACCAGCCGGACGTTGGAGCCACCGACGTCGACCCCGCAGACGACGCCGCGTCCGGCGGCGATCGCCACCTGGGTGGCCCGCCGGCCCCGGGCGGTGGTCGGCGCGCCGTCGGTCTCGGTCAGCAACCCTTCGTCGAGCAGTTGTTCCACGATGCGCGACACGGTGGCGGGGGAGAGGTCGGTCTCGTGGCCGATGGCCGTGCGGCTCACCGGACCGTGGGTCAGCACGTGGGCCAGCACTGTGGACCGGTTCGCCGCCCGGGGTGCTCGAGATTCCACGCCCACCTCCGCCGATTTTATTTCCGCCCGAATGTTAAAGCCGCGCCGCCTCCCCGGCAACCCCCGGCGCGTGTCGCCCGGCATCGGTGCGCGGTGGACATCGAGGCCCGTCTTCCCGCCGCCTCACGCGGGCGTGAAAGCCCAGGTCAAGCGCTATGGCGGTGGCTCGGAACGAGTGGGAGGAATCTCTGACCAGCACTCTTGACGGAGTGTGATGACCGCGATAATACTTTCACCCTGAACGGAAATAGAGGTCGCCGGCCCCCAGGGACGGCGGCGGGTGCCCCCGCACGCGCCGTGCCGGTCGCATCGGACCCCCGTGTCAGTCCGGAATCACCGGTTCCAGACCCCGTTGCTGTGAAGGGAAGAGCAATGATTCTCAGCCGTAGACGTGGTGCCGCCCTCGGCGCGCTCTGCGCCCTGGCGCTCATGGTCGGCGCCTGCTCGAACGAGACCTCCGGGAGCGGCGGCGCGTCGAGCGGCCCGCGTACCGAACCCAGCCTGTCGTTCGTCGGCCCCGGCGGCGAGACGCCGACCGCCGCCGACCAGCTCTCGCTCACCCCCGAGGAGCGGCAGAAGGTCAAGGACGGCGAGTACTCCGCCGCCTTCGTCTGGCACGAGGGCTCCGCGCTGACCAAGGCCGTGGAGTCCGGCGTCCGCAAGGAGTTCGACCAGCTCGGCATCAAGGTGCTGGCCAGCACCAGCGCCGAGTTCGACGCGGCCCGGCAGGCCAACAACGTGCAGACCGTCCTGGCGCTCAAGCCCGACCTGATCGTCACCATCGCGGTCGACCCGACCGCGGCGGCCGCGGCCTTCAAGCCCGCCGTGGACGCCGGCGTCAAGCTCGTCGTGATGACCACCCCGCCGAAGGGCTACAAGTCCGGCGAGCAGATCGTCGGCATCGTCACCGCCGACCTGACCGCGTTCGGCAAGGCAAACGCGGAGATGCTCGGCAAGGCGCTCGGCGGCAAGGGCAAGGTCGGCTACGTCTACCACGACGCCGACTTCTGGTTCACCAACCAGCGGGACAAGGCGTTCAAGGACTGGCTGGGCTACCTCTACCCGGACATCGAGATCGTCGAGGAGGCCGGGTTCTCCGACCCGGCGCGTACCGAGGACATCGCCACCGCGATGCTGACCCGCCACGCCGACCTCAAGGGCGTCTACGTCGCCTGGGCCACCGCCGCCGAGGGCGTGCTCGCCGCGACCCGCCAGCAGGGCCGCACCGACGTCAAGATCGTCACGAACGACCTGGAGGCGAACCTCGCCGCCGACATGGTCAAGGGCGGCAACGTCGCCGGCGTCGTCGCCAACGGCTCGACCCGCCTCGGCGAGAACCTGGGCGTCGTCGCCGCGTACGGCCTGCTCGGCAAGAAGGCCCCGGAACTGGTCGTCGGATCGCCGATGGCCGCCACCAAGGACAACATCGCCGACGCCTGGCGCGACGACTACGGCCAGGAGCCCCCGGCCGAGGTGCTCGGCAACTGACGCCGGGCCGTGAGGTCCGGGGCCTCCCCGAACGGGCCCCGGACCTCGCCGGACGCGGCCCGGCCCACCGCCGGGCCCGCGACCACCGCGAGACGAGAGGAAGAAGCACATGGGGTACGTCCAGACAGTCCTCGGGCCGGTGCCTCCCGAGTCGCTCGGCCGGGTGCTGAGCCACGAGCACCTCGGCGCGCTGGTGCCCGGGCCGTGGCTGTCCGGCGGCACCGGGGACGACCGCGCCGACCTCGCCGCCGACGCGGTGAGCGGCCTGCCGGAGCTGGGCTTCGGCACGATCGTGGACCTGTCCCCGTACGAGGTGGTCGGTCACGACGTGACGCTGCTGCGTGACGTGGCCCGGCGTACCGGCCTGCACGTGGTCGCCGGATCGGCGATCTACCTGGAGCCGTACTCCCCGGGCTGGGCGCTGACCGCGAGCGTCGACGAGATGCGTGAGCGCTTCGTCGCCGACGCCACGATCGGCGTCGGGGACACCGGGATCAAGGTGGGCATCTTCGGCGAGCAGGCCACCGGCCTCGACGAGATCACCCCGCACGAGGAGAAGTGCCTGCGCGCCGCCGCCCGCGCCCACGTCGCCACCGGCCTGGCGGTGAACACCCACACCACCCACGGCACGATGGCGCTGGAGCAGGTCGAGATCCTGCGCGAGGAGAAGGCCGACCTCTCCCGCGTCGTCATCGGCCACCTGGACATCAACCCCGACCCGGACTACCTGCGGGCCGTGCTGGCCACCGGCGTGAACATCGCCTTCGACACGCTCGGCAAGCAGTTCTGGGACTTCGTGCTCGCCCCGCTGCCGGACAACCCGCCGGAGGGCGAGTTCGCCAAGCGCGCGTACCACCGGCCCGACCGGGCCCGGCTGTACATGCTCGCCGGACTGGTCAGGGACGGCTACGCCGACCGGATCCTGCTCTCGATGGACCTGACCGGCGCCGAGGCGTACCTGAACCCGGGCACGCACGGCCGCCTCGGGTACTCGTACCTGGGCGCGGAGATCGTGCCGGGTCTCGCCCGGCTCGGTGTGCCGCCGGAGGCGATCGACCAGATGCTGGTGGCCAACCCGGCCCGGCTCCTGACGGTCGGCTGATGGCCGCGCATCCGCGTCGGTCCGGCTACGTCGCCGGCGTCGACCTCGGCGGCACCAAGCTGCGGGCCGCGCTGGCCGACCTCGACGGTCTCATCGTGGACGAGCAGGTGCAGCCGACCGATCCCCGGGGCGGTACGGCGGTCGCCGCGCAGATCGACGCGCTGCTGCGCGAGCTGGCCGTCCGGGCCGGCGTCGCCTGGACCGACGTGCGGGCCAGCGCGATCGGCCTGCCCGGCGTACCCGACCCGGCGACCGGCGCCATCGAGCTGTCGCCGAACGTCTCCGACCTGGAGGCCCTCGACGTGCGGGCCGAGCTGACCCGCCGGCTGGGCCACCCGGTCGTGCTGGACAACGACGTCAACATGGCCGCCGCCGGCGAGCAGTGGCTGGGCAGCGGGCGTACCCACAGGCACTTCGTGTTCGTGGCGGTCGGCACCGGTGTCGGCATGGGCATCGTGCTCAACGGCGAGCTGGTCCGCGGCGCGCGCGGCGCGGCCGGGGAGATCTCCTACCTGCCCCTGGGCACCGACCCGTTCGACAAGGACAACCAGGTGAAGGGCGCGCTGGAGGAGGCGGTCGCCGGCGCGGCCCTCGCCGCCCGCTACCGGGCGGTGTCCGGCGAGCAGGCGAGCGTGCCCGACGTCTTCGACCGGGCCGCGGCCGGTGACCCGGACGCCCTCGCGGCCATCGACGAGGAGGCCCGGCTGATCGCCCTGGCCGTCGTCGCGGTCGCCGCCGTCCTGGACCCGGAGGCGGTCGTCCTGGGCGGCGGCATCGGCTCCCGCGCCGAACTCGTCGAACCGGTCCGGCGCTGGGTCGCCGCGCTCAGCGCGGACGCCCCGTTGATCAAGACCAGCCGGCTCGGCGACCGGGCCGGCCTGCTCGGCGCCGTCGCGGTCGCCCGCCGGGAGGCCGGCGTACGCGACGACTCACCGGCCCACCGGAACACCTCTTTCCAGACAGCGGAGGGACGATAGATGACCCACACGGATGCGGCGGTGAAGACCAGCGCCGTCCCGGCCTGGCGCCGGATCAACTGGCGCGACTACGTGGTCTACATCGGCTTCGCGGTCGTGTTCCTGTTCTTCGCCGTCACCCAGGGCAGCAACGGCTTCCTGACCACGAGCAACCTCACCAACATCGTCATCCAGACCGCGCCGATCACGATCATGGCGGTCGGGCTGGTCTTCGTACTGGCCGCCGGTGAGATCGACCTGTCCATCGGGTCGGTCGTCGCGCTCTCCGCGCTCGTCGGCGCGGTGACGTTGCGCGAGACCGACAGCATGCTGCTCGGCGTGGCCGCGGGCCTCGCCGCCGGCGCGGCGGTCGGCCTGGTCAACGGCGTCTTCGTGACCCTCGTGCGGCTGCCCAGCTTCCTGGTCACACTCGCCACCATGGGCGCGGTGGCCGGTCTGGCCCGCGAGGTCACCGGCCTGCAGTCGGTGCCGGTCAGCAACGACGCGTTCCTGTCCTTCTTCGGCCAGGGCGAGATCCTCGGCATCCCCGGCCTGGTGCTCTGGTCGGTGGCGGCGGCAGTGGTCGGCTACCTCGTGCTGCGGCAGACCCGGTACGGCGCGCACACGCTCGCCATCGGCGACAACGTCGCGGCGGCCCGGGTCAGCGGCATCAAGGTGATCCGCGTCAAGATCATGGTGCTGATGGGCAGCGCGATGTGCGCCGCGCTCGCCGGCCTGCTGTACGCCGGCCGCCTCCAGGGCGCCCGGTACACCCTCGGCGAGGCCGACCTGATGTCCGTGATCGCCGCCGTGATCGTGGGCGGGACCAGCCTCTTCGGCGGCAAGGGCTCGATCGTCGGCGCGGTGCTGGGCAGCCTGCTGATGGGCATGCTCAACAACGGCCTGATCCTGGCCGGCCTGTCCGTGTCGCAGCAGATGATGGCGCGCGGCGCGATCATCCTGGTGGCCGTCTCCCTCTCGCTGCGCGAGCGGCGAAGCTGACCCGGAAGGAAGCACACGCATGTTTCTGGACCTGCTCCGACGCCGCAACCCGGGCCTGCTCGCCGCCGCCGCGAACCTGCACGGCAGCGGTGACCTGCCGGCCAACTGCTACGCGCTGGACCTCGACACGGTCGCCGCGAACGCCGCCGCCATCCGGGGCGAGGCCGACCGGTACGGGCTGTCGGTCTACGCCATGACCAAGCAGGTCGGGCGCAACCCCGACTTCTGCCGGACGGTCCGCGACGCGGGCATCACCGAGGCGGTCGGCGTCGACCTGCAGTGCGCGCTCGCCGACCGGCACGGCGGGCTCGGCATCGGTCACCTCGGTCACCTGGTGCAGATCCCCCGGCACGAGGCGGCGGTCGCCGCCGCGCTCGCGCCCGCGTACTGGACGGTCTTCAACGACGCCAAGGCCGCCGAGGCGGCCGCCGCGAGTGCGGCGGCCGGGCGGGAGCAGGCGCTGCTCGCGCGGATCGCGGCCCTCGGCGACCGGTTCTACCGGGGGCACGAGGGCGGCTGGCCGGCCGAGGAGGTCGTCGCTGTCGCCCACCGGCTCGACGCCCTCGACGGCGCCCGGTTCGCCGGGGTCACCAGCTTCCCGACCCAGCTGTTCGACACGGCCACCGGGCGGGTCGTGCCGACGCCCAACCTCGGCACCCTGCAACGCGCCGCCGCGGCCTTGCGCGCCGCCGGGTGGTCGCACGTCGAGATCAACGCCCCGGGTACGACCTCGGCGGCGATCCTGGCGACGCTGGCCGAGGCGGGCGTGACGCAGGTCGAACCCGGCCACGGGCTCACCGGCACCACACCCTGGCACGCGGTCACCGACCTGGTCGAGGAGCCCGCGGTGCTCTACGTCAGCGAGGTGTCCCACCTGTGGGACGGGCGGGCGTACGTCTTCGGCGGCGGCCTCTACGTCGACCCGGTGCTGGGCCTGGGCGGCACCCGGGCGCTGATCGTCCCCCGGGGCGGTGGTCTCGACGACGCGTACCTGGTCGACGTGGAGATGCCCGCGCCGGAGGCGATCGACTACTACGCGATGGCCGACGTGAGGGCGGCGCCGGGCGTCGCGCCCGGCGACACGGTCCTGTTCGGCTTCCGGCCGCAGGCGTTCGTCACGCGGGCGCTGACGGCGGGCGTGACCGGCGTCCGGTCGGGCGCCCCGGCCGTGGCCGGCGTGTACGCCGCCGACGGTTCGGCGCCGATCGGCCTGGACGACATCGACGCGGTCGACGGCCCCGGCGCCGGCAACCACACCGCTCGCAGCGCAGGGAGGGCATGATGAGCACGGTCACCGACAAGACCGACGCGACCAGGGCGGGCGCCCCGCCGCTGCGGTTGCGCGGCATCCGTAAGCAGTTCGGCGGCGTCGTCGCGATCGAGCGCTTCGACCTGGAACTGGCCGCCGGCCAGATCACCGCGCTGGTCGGCGACAACGGCGCCGGCAAGTCCACGCTCGTGAAGATCATCTCGGGGGTGTACCAGCCGACCGAGGGCGAGTTGGAGATGCACGGGCGGCCGGTGACGTTCCGGGACGCCTCCGACGCCCGCCGGCAGGGCGTCGAGGTGGTCTACCAGGATCTGGCCCTGGCCGACTCGCAACCGGTCTACATGAACATGTTCCTGGGCCGGGAACTCACCCGCGGTCCGCTGCGGCTGCTCGACCGGCGCCGGATGGCCCGGGAGACGCAGGAGCTGGTGGACGCGCTGGACGTGCGGATCCCCAGCGCGAAGGCGACCATCCGCGACCTGTCCGGCGGCCAGCGGCAGGCGGTGGCGATCTGCCGCGCCACCCACTGGGCCAGCGGCCTGGTGCTGATGGACGAGCCGACCGCGGCGCTGGGCGTGGCCGAGACCGCCAAGGTGGAGCAGCTGATCCTGAAGCTGCGGGAGCGGGGCGCGGCCGTGCTCGTCGTCAGCCACAACCTGGACCAGGTGTTCCGCATCGCCGATCGGGTGGCGGTGCTGCGCCGGGGACGCCAGGTCGGCGTTCGCGGCATCACCGAGACCAGCCGTAACGAGATCGTCTCGATGATCACCGGCGCGTCCGAGGAGAGCGGCCGGCCCTGAACCCGCGCGAACCACCGCGCGAGACGACGACCCCGGGTGTCCCTCCCGGGGTCGTCGGCGTTCCGGCCCTGTTCGCGGCGCCGTGCGTAACGATTCTGTGAACCCCTGTGAACGCTGACAGTCGGGTCATCCCGCACTTCGGGAGCGCTTTCATTTCGTTGCGCGGCCGTGTTCACTGAACACCGTTCACCCTATTGTTCACTGGTGCTAAATCCGGTAGAACTCCTGGTAGGTCCGCTGCTCGGGCCATCTGCCTCGTGCTTCTAGGAGGACTTCTCATGGCTCGTTCACCCCGTCCGGGCGCCTCCTCGCCCGCGCTCTCCCGTCGTGGCGTCCTGCAGTTGGGTGGCGGCGTCGCGCTCCTGTTCGCCACCGGCGCCTGCGCCGCGGACAGCGGTGACAAGTCCACGGACGGCAAGTCCGGCGGCGACGCCGCCAAGACGCTGCGCATCGCGGTCTCCAGCTACCTGTCGAGCTGGGACCAGGACTTCGTCGGCTTCGACCTGACCGCGCTGATGCTCTACAAGAACGTCTTCCCGTACCTGGTCGACTACGGGGTCACCAACGCCGGTGGCAGCCAGATCCTCGACACCCAGAACATCACCCCGACGTTCGCCGAGTCGTTCGAGCCGGACGCCGAGCAGAAGGTGTGGACGCTCAAGCTGCGCCGCGGCGTGAAGTTCGCCAGCGGCAACGAGATGAAGGCCGCCGACGTCAAGTGGTCGAAGGACCGCGCGTTCGCCGCCCAGGCCAACGTCGCAGGCGTCTACCGCACCATCGGCCTCACCAGCGCCGACCAGGTCAAGGTCGTCGACGACTACACGGTGGAGTTCCACCAGGCGTTCCCGAGCGCACTGACCCGCCAGATCCAGGCGATCTCGCTGTACGTCTTCGACTCCGTCGAGGCCAAGAAGCGCGCCAGCGCCAGCGACCCCTGGGCCAAGGACTGGTTCGCGAAGAACCCGCCGACCGGCGGCTACTTCAACGTCGCCAAGGCCACCCAGGGCCAGGAGATCGAACTCAGCGCGAACACCGGCTACCCGGGCCCCGACCCGGCCAAGACGCCGACCATCCGGATCTCGGTCGTGCCGGCCGCCTCCAACCAGCGGCTCCAGCTCCAGGCCGGCGACATCGACATCGCCCTGGGCATCAGCCAGCGCGACATCCAGGACCTGAAGAAGGCCCCGGGCATCAAGGTCATCTCGGCGGCCAGCAACCGCCAGGTCGCCATCCAGATGTCGGTCACCGCGGCGCCGTTCAACGACGTGAACGTGCGCAAGGCGCTCGCCTACGCGGTGCCCTACGAGCAGATCATCAACAACGTGTACGGCGGCGACGCCCGCGCGGCCAAGAGCCCCGTCCCGCTGGACATGCCCGGCTACGACGAGAGCGGCTACCCGTTCACCTACGACCTGGACAAGGCGAAGGCCGCCATGGCCGCCGCCGGCCGGGCGTCGCTCGACTCCGAGCTGGTCTTCGAGGCCGACAACGAGGAGCAGCAGAAGATCGCCGTCCAGGTGCAGAGCGAGGCGGCCAAGGCCGGCATCCGGCTCAAGCTGACCCCGCTGGACCCGGCCACCCTCGGCGAGCGGCGGACCAAGAAGAACATCCCGCTCCAGATCACCTCCGGGCAGCTCTGGGTGGACGACGTCGAGTACATGCTGGCGACGAGCTTCGTCAAGGGCGCCAACCTCAACTACTCGAACTACAGCAACCCGGAGATCGAGCAGATCTACGAGAAGTCGCACACCACAGTCGACACGGGCGCTCGCAACGCGCTGTGGAAGCGGGTCCAGGAGATCCTCGCCGCCGACGTGCCGTGGGTGGTCATCTGCCAGCCCAACTTCAACCTGCCCGTCCGGGAATCCGTCGCCGGCTGGGTGCAGCCGATGGATGGCCTCGCCCGCCTGCGCTACCTGAGCGCTTCGGCCTAGGGACGTCACCCACCCATGCGTATCTTCCGGTTCGTCGCCAGGCGACTGCTCCAGCTGATCCCCGTTCTGCTCGGAGTGGTCGTCCTGGCCTTCCTTCTGGTCCGAGTGCTGCCGGGCGACCCCGTCCGCAGCATCCTCGGGCAGAACGCCACCGAGGAGGACGCCGCCGCGGCCCGGGCCCGCTTCGGGCTCGACCAGTCACTGTGGCAGCAGTTCCTCGACTACCTCGGCGGGCTGCTGACCGGTGACTTCGGGACCTCGATCCAGAGCGGCAGCTCCGTGGGCTCGGAGATGGCGCTCCGGGTGGGTCCGACCCTGGAGCTCGTGGTCATCTCGGTGACCATCGCGCTCGTGGTGGCGACGTTGCTGGGCATCTGGTCGGCCAAGCGGGCCAACCGGGCCGGGGACCACAGCGTCCGGATCTTCGCGCTGGTCGGCAACTCCGTACCCGAGTTCTGGCTCGGCCTGGTGCTGGTGCTCGTCGGCTACAGCATCCTCGGCTGGTTCCCGGCACCCAACGGCCGGGTCGACCCGGACACCGGCCTGACCCCCCTCACCGGCGCCGATCTCGTCGACGCCGTCCTCACCGCCAACGGGCCGGCGATCGCCTCGGCCGCGGCGTACCTGGTGCTGCCGGTGCTGACCCTCGTGGTCGGCGTGGTCGCCCCGCTGCTGCGCAGCGTCCGGGCCTCCGCGCTGGAGGTGCTGCACTCCGAGTCGTACGCCGCGGCCAAGGCGCACGGGCTGCGCGACCGGACGCTGCACTACGGCTACCTGCTGCGGGCGACGCTGGTCCGGCTGCCGTCGCTGGCCGCGTTGGTCTTCGGTACGGCGATCGGCTCCACCGTGCTCGTCGAGTACGTGTACTCGTGGCAGGGCTTCGGCCAGTGGGCCCTGCGCGGCCTGCTCTACCGGGACTACCCGGTGGTGCAGGCGTCGGTGCTGGTCATCGCGTTGTGCTACGTGCTGGTGTTCCTCATCGCCGACGTGGTCCACGCGATCCTCGACCCGAGAGTGAGGCTCTGATGGCCGAGCTGCGAACCGTCCCCGACGGTCCCGCCGCCGCGCCGGTGGTCGTGCCCGGCGGCGACCGGGACAGCCGTTTCGCCCGCCGCATGATCATCGCCGGGGCGAGCATCCTGTCGGTGGTCGCGCTGGTGGCGGTGTTCGCGCCGCTGCTGAGCCAGTGGGGCGAGACCGAGATCGACGCGGCGAACACCCTGGTCGCCCCGGGCGGCAGCCACCTGCTCGGCACCGACGGCAACGGCATGGACATCTGGAGCCGGGTGCTCTACGCCGCCCGGCTCGACCTGGGCATCGCCCTGGCCGCTGTCGCGCTCGCCGTCGTCGTCGGCACGCTGCTCGGCCTGGTCGCCGGCTACTTCGGCGGCTGGCTCGACGACGTGCTGATGCGGGTGGTCGACATCTTCCAGTCGTTCCCCACGTTCATCCTGGCGCTGGCCGTGGCCGCCCTGCTCGGCAACGGCACGATCAACCTGATCATCACGATCGCGGCGGTGAACGCGCCGGCGTACGCCCGGCTGGTCCGCGCCGAGGTGCGGTCGCTGCGGGAACTGCCGTTCGTGGACGCCGCGATCACCTCCGGGGCGTCGCCGGTCGGCGTGCTCTGGCGGCACCTGCTCCCGAACAGCCTCACCCCGGTCCGGGTCATCGCGCCGCTGAACTGCGGCTGGGCCATGCTCACCCTGGCCGGGCTCTCCTTCCTCGGCCTGGGCGTGAGCATCCCCGAGGCGGAGTGGGGCGCCATGATCAGCCTCGGCGCCGCGGACGTGGTCGGCGGCCGGTGGTGGACCTCGGTCCCGCCCGGCCTGGCCCTGTTCGTCTGCGTCCTGGGGTTCAGCCTGCTCGGCGAAGGCCTGCAGGACCGCGCCAACGCAAAGCGGCGGTGACCATGCTGTCGATCGAGAACCTCTCCGTGACGATCCGCCGGCCCGGCCGGCAGGTGGCAGCGCTCAGCGGCGTGAGCTTCGCCGTACGGCCCGGCGAGGTCGTCGGCCTGGTCGGCGAGAGCGGCGGCGGCAAGAGCATGGTGGCCCGCGCCGTCGTCGGGCTGTTGCCCGGCGGCTCGCACGCCACCGGACGGGTGCTGTTCGGCGACTCGGACGTGCTGCGCATGGACGACGTCGCGCTCGCCGCCCACCGCGGGCGGGGGGTGGCGATCTGCTTCCAGAACCCGCGCGGCGCGCTCAGCCCCACCCGCACCATCGGCAAGCAGCTCGTCGACCGGCTCGCCACCCACCAGGAGATGTCCGGCGAGCGGGCCCGGGAGGCGGCACGCGAGCTGTTCGAGGCGGTCGGCATCCGCAGCCCGCAGCGCCGGCTCGACGCGTACGCCCACGAGCTGTCCGGCGGCATGGCCCAGCGCGTGATGATCTCGCTGGCCACCGGCTGCGCGCCGGAACTGCTGATCGCCGACGAGCCGACCACCGGGCTGGACGTGACGCTGACCCGGGAGATCCTGCGCCAGTTCCGGCACGCCGCCGACACCGACGGCCGGGGCGTACTGCTGATCTCGCACGACCTGGCGTCCATCGCGGAGGTCTGCGACCGGGTGGTCGTGCTCTACGCCGGCACGGTGGTGGAGAGCGGACCGGCCGCGCAGGTGCTGCGGGAGCCCGCGCACCCGTACACCCGGGCGTTGCTGCGCTCGGTGCCGGACGTCGGCGGCCGGCCGGTCGTCGCCACCCCCGGCGCCATGCCGCTGCTCACCGAGGCGCCGCACAACTGCCCGTTCGTCGCCCGGTGCGCGCACGCCGACGGCACCTGCTCGTCCCGGCGCCCGGCCACCGTGCCGGTGCCCGGCGGCGGTGAGTGGTCGCTCGCCTGCTTCCACCCGCAGACCCGGCCGCTGGACGCGGGCCTGCCGCAGACGTCGCACACGCCGGCCGCGTCCGGCGCGGTCGCGGGAGGCCCGGACGCGAAGCCCGCAGTGCTGGAGATCGAGGACGCGCACGTCGTCTACCGCAGCCGGTTCGGTTCCGGCGGGCACCACGCGCTGCGCGGCGTCACGCTACGGCTCGGGCCGGGCGAGACGCTGGGCGTGGTGGGCGAGAGCGGCTGCGGCAAGAGCACGCTCGCCAAGCTCGTGATGGGCCTCGTCGCGCCCACGTCCGGCACCGTCACGGTCGCCGGGCAGGCGCTGGTCAAGCAGCCGGGCCGCCCCCGGCCGCGGGGCCGGGCGCTGCGCCGGGCCCGGACCCGGGCGCAGCTCGTGTTCCAGGACCCGATCGGCTCGCTCAGCCCGCGCCGTCCCGTCGGCGACTCGATCGCCGAGCCGCTGCGCGCCGCGGGCCTGTCCCCGGCCCAGCGGGCCGAGCGCGTCACCGCCGTACTGGACCGGATGGAGCTGGACCGGTCGATCCTCCAGCGCTACCCGCACGAGCTGTCCGGCGGCCAGGCGCAACGCATCGGCATCGCCCGCGCGCTGGTCGGCGAGCCGGACCTGATCGTGTTCGACGAGCCGACCTCGGCGCTGGACGTCACCGTCCAGGCGCAGATCCTCGACGTGATCGCCGACGTGGCGGCCGACGCGGACCGCGCCTCGGTGTTCATCTCCCACGACCTGGCGACAGTGCGCGGGTTCGCCGACCGGGTCGTGGTGCTCTACCTCGGCCGGGTCGTCGAGGAGGGGCCGGTGGACGTCGTCTTCGACACGCCCCGGCACCCGTACACCCGGGCGCTGCTGGGCAGCGCACCCCGCCTCGGCGGGACGGCCGGGTCCGACGGCGAGGCCGTCGAGCTGGTCAAGGACCTGGAGGAAGCCGACGCCGCGACCGGGTGCCCACTGGCCGCCCGGTGCCCGTTCGTCACCGACCGGTGCCGAGCGGAACAGCAGGAGCTTCAGTCGTACGGCGAGAGCCGGGCCGCCTGCTGGCGCGTTCCCGAGCTTCCCGCCCTCATCGGAAGGCAGGCTGTCACGCCATGACCCGTCGCCCCATCCGGCTCGCCGTCGACATCGGCGGGACCTTCGTGGACGCCATGGAACTCGACACGCGCACCAACCGGGTCCGCTTCCGCAAGGCGGCGACGACCCCGGCCCGGCCCGCGGACGGTGTCCTCAACGCGATCACCGCGCTCGGCACCGACCTGTCCGAGGTGGAGCTGTTCATCCACGGCACCACGCTCGGCCTCAACGCGGTGCTGGAGCGCCGTGGTGGCCGTACCGGGATCATCACCAACGAGGGCTTCCGGGACATCTTCCTGATCGGCCGCGGCAACGTGCCGTCCGACCACATGTACGACTTCCAGTACCAGCGGCCGGAGAGCCTGGTGCAGCGCCGCTTCACCGCCGGCGTGCGGGGCCGGCTCGACTACCGGGGCCGCGTGGTGGAGCCGCTGGACCCGGACAGCGTCCGGGAGGCCGCCCGCGCGCTCGTGGTGGACCAGCAGGTCACCTCGATCGCCATCTGCTTCCTGCACTCGTTCCTCGACCCGAGCCACGAGCGGGAGGCCGCGCGCCTGATCCACGAGGAGTTCCCCGAGGTCAGCCTGTCGCTGTCGACCGACATCGTGCGCGAGTACCGGGAGTACGAGCGCACCAGCACCACCGTGCTGGAGGCGTACATCCGGCCGATCTTCGAGCGGTACGTGGACGAGCTGGAGGCGGGCCTGGCCGAGCGCGGCTTCGCCGGGCGCTTCCTGATCATGCGCTCCGGTGGCGGCTCGATGACCAGCGCGGTCGCCAAGACCGCACCCACGCACACCGTGCTGTCCGGTCCGGCCGGTGGCATCGTCGGAGCCGCCTACGTCGCCTCCGAGCTGGGCCGGGACAACGTGCTCACGTTCGACATCGGCGGCACCTCGCTGGACGCCTGCGTCATCGAGCGCGGCAACCCGGTGGCCGCGTACGAGGCCCAGCTGGAGCACTTCCCGCTGCTCATCCCGACGTACGACATCCGTACCATCGGCGCCGGCGGCGGCTCGATCGCCTGGCTGGACCACGGCCTGCTCAAGGTCGGCCCGCAGAGCGCCGGCGCCGACCCCGGGCCGGTCTGCTACGGCCGGGGCGGCACGAAGCCGACAGTCACCGACGCCGCAGTGGTGCTCGGCTACATGGACCCGGACCGCTTCCTCGCCGGCACCATGGGGCTGCGCGACGCCGAGGCGCGGGCCGCCATCGCCGAACAGCTCGCCGAGCCGCTCGGCCTGACCGTGGAGAACGCGGCGGCCGGCGTGTTCGACGTGCTGCTGGCCCGTACCGTCGGCGCGGTCCGGCAGATCACCGTCGAGCGGGGCCACGACCCCCGGCAGTTCGCGCTGCTGGCGTTCGGCGGCGCCGGGCCGCTGCTGGCGCCGCTGCTGGCCCGGGAGATGGGCATCGGCGAGGTGATCGTGCCGTTCGCGCCGTCCGGTTTCTCCGCATGGGGCATGCTCTCGGCCGACATCGTCAACGATTTCAGCCGTACCGTGATGGCCACGCTCGACGACGCGGACCTGGCGGAGCTGGAGCAGCTGTTCAAGGCGGTCGAGGCCGAGGCGGTCGCTTCCCTGGTGGCGCAGGGCGTGCCGGCCGGCGAGGCGGTGCTGGAGCGGCAGTTCGAGCTGCGCTACCTGGGCCAGGAACACAGCCTGATGGTCACCGTCGGGCGCGAGCTGGACCGCGGCGCCGTCCGCGCCGCGTTCGACGAGACGCACCGCGCCCGGTACGGCCACACCATGGGCAACCCGCTGCAGATCCTCAACCTGCGGGTGCGCGGCATCGGCCGCACCGACCGGCCCGAGCTGGAGACTCTGCCGCGCGGCGACGGCGACCCGTCGCAGGCCCTGCTGACCCACCGGGACGCGTACGACTTCGGGCAGCACGCGGTGGTGCCGTTCGCCGTCTACGACCGGGCCCGCCTGGAGCCGGGCGACACCTTCGACGGACCGGCGCTGATCGACGAGGGCACCTCCACCACAGTGGTGCCCAGCGGCCAGCGGGTCACCGTCGACGACCACGGATACCTGCTCGTCACCCTGGAGGAAGCCGCATGACCACGCTGGACGGAGCCCAGGTCGAGGTCGTCCGCAGCTATCTGCTGTCCGCCGCGGAGGAGATGCGGGCCACCCTCATCCGTACCTCGTTCAACCCGGTCATCTATGAGGTGCACGACTTCGGCCTGTCGATGTACGACGCCGACCTGCGGCTGGTCGCCGAGGCCACCGGGCTGACGTTCTTCCTCGGCGCGAACGACTTCTCGCTGCGCAAGGGCGTGGAGTACGTGGGCCGGGAGAACCTGCACCGCGGCGACGTGGTGCTGCTCAACTACCCGTACTGGAACGCGGCGCACGCGTACGACGCGACGCTGTTCGCCCCGGTGTTCCGGCCCGACGAGGCCGACCCCGAGGCGGACGGCGACCTGGTCGGCTTCCTCTGCGTCCGCGCGCACTGGATGGACCTGGGCGCCAAGGACCCGGGCTACGTGCTCGACTCGACCGACATGCACCAGGAGGGGCTCATCTTCCCGGGCACCAAGGTCGTGTCCCGGGGCAAGCCGGTGCGCGAGATCCACGAGCTGATCCGCTTCAACTCGCGGATGCCCGACGCGGTGCTGGGCGACCTGCACGCGCAGATCGCCGCGCTGCGCACCGGCGAGCGCCGGATGCTGGAGATCATCGAGAAGTTCGGCCGGGACACCGTCGACCAGGCGGTCGACCGCATCATCGCCGACGGTGAGGCCCGCGCCCGCGCCGCGCTGGCGACGCTGCCGCAGGGCACCTGGACCGCCGAGGACTGGGTGGACGACGACGGCATCACCGACGACCCGGTGAAGATGCGCGTCACGGTGACCATCGACGACGGGCGCTTCATCGTCGACTTCGCCGGCTCGGCGCCGGCCACCCGAGGTCCGATCAACATGCCGTTCGGGGCGACGGAGGCGATCTGCAAGGTCGTGCTGAAGTCGCTGACGTCGCGGGACGAGCCGTCGAACGCCGGCACTGTGGCGCCGCTGGAGGTGCGGGCCGAGCCGGGCAGCCTGTTCCACGCCGTCTACCCGCAGCCGACGTTCACGCTCTGGACCGGAATCGTCGCGGTGGAGCTGATCCTCAAGGCGCTGGCGCAGGGCATGCCGGACCGGCTGCCCGCGTCCTCCGGCGGCGACGTGCCCGGCTTCATGATGGTCGGCCTGCACCCGGACACCGGGAAGATGTTCGCGGTCAGCAACAACGACCTGGTGGGCTGGGGCGGCACCGCGCAGCACGACGGCATGGACGCCGCCACGCACGTCTCCGGCAGCACCGGCCGCGGCACCCCGATCGAGGTCATGGAGGCCAAGACCGGGATGTTCTTCGAGCGCTGGGAGATCCGGGCGGACTCCGGCGGTGCGGGCCGGTTCCGGGGTGGCTGCGGCCTGCGGCGGGACATCCGGTTCCTGACCCCCGGCGAGTTCCTCACCGTGATCAAGAAGACCAAGAGCGCGCCGTGGGCGCTCGACGGTGGCGAGCAGCCGGAGCCGAACCAGGTGGTGGTGTTCCCGGGCACCGACCGCGAGCACCGGGTGAGCACGAAGCGCACCGTGGTGGCGGCTGGTGACCGGGTCACGCTGCTGACCGCCGGCGGCGGCGGGCACGGCGACCCGCGCGGCCGCGACCCCGAGGCGGTCCGGCGGGACGTGGCCGAGGGCTACGTCTCCCGGGAGGCGGCCCGGGACGTCTACGGAGTGGACGTCGATGGGTGAGCCGACGGTCGACGGGGCAACCGTCGAGGTCGTCCGCAGCCACCTCGTCTCGGCTGCCGAGGAGATGCGGGCCGCGCTGGTGCGCACCGCGTTCAATCCGGTGATCTACGAGGTGTACGACTTCGGCATCTCCGTCTACGACCGGCGGCTGCGGCTAGTCGCGGAGTCCACGGGGTTGTCCCGCTTCCTCGGCGCCAACGACTACTCGCTGCGCAAGGGCGTCGAGTACGTCGGCCGGGAGAACCTGCGCCGCGGCGACGTGGTGCTGCTCAACTACCCGTACTGGAACGCGGCGCACACGTACGACGCGACGATGTTCGCGCCGGTCGTGCTGCCGGACAGCGAGGAGCTGATCGGGTTCCTGTGCATCCGGGCGCACTGGATGGACCTGGGCGCCAAGGATCCCGGTTACGTGCTCGACTCCACGGACATGCACCAGGAGGGGATCATCTTCCCCGGCACGAAGGTGTACGACCGGGGCGAGCCGGTGCGCGAGATCCACGAGCTGATCCGGTTCAACTCGCGGATGCCGGAGCTGGTCATCGGCGACCTCAACGCGCAGATCGCCGCGCTGCGTACCGGTGAGCGGCGGGTGACCGAGCTGTACCGCCACTACGGCCCCGCAGTGGTCGACGCGGTCGTCGACCGGGTGATCGACGCCGCCGCGCAGCGCGCCGGAGAGGCGGTGGCCGCGCTGCCGCAGGGCAGCTGGACCGCCGAGGACTGGCTCGACGACGACGGTGTCAGCGACGACCCGATCCGGATGCGGGTCACAGTCACCGTCGCCGACGGCGAGTTCACTGTGGACTTCGCGGGGTCGTCCCCGGCGGTGCCCGGGCCGGTGAACCTGCCGCTGGGCGCCACCATCGCCACCTGCCGGGTCGCGTTCAAGGGCGTCACCACGCCCGGCGAGCAGACCAACGCCGGGCACTTCGCGCCGCTTCGGGTACGCGCCGAGCCCGGCACGCTGTTCCACGCGCAGTACCCGGCCGCCACGTTCACCCAGTGGACCGGCACCGTCGCGCTGGAGCTGATCCTCAAGGCGCTGGCGCAGGGCATGCCGGACCGGCTGGCCGCCTCCTCCGGCGGCGACGTGCCCGGGTTCATGATGGTCGGCCGGCACCCGGACACCGGCGACATGTTCGCGGTCAGCAACAACGACCCGGTCGGCTGGGGCGGCACGCCACGGCACGACGGGATCGGACCGGCGAACCACCTGTGCCAGACCCAGGCGCGCAACACGCCGGTCGAGGTGCTGGAGTCGAAGACCGGGATGTTCTTCGAGCGCCTGGAGATCCGTACCGACTCCGGTGGCGCGGGCCGGTTCCGGGGCGGCTGCGGCCTGCGGCGGGACATCCGGTTCGTGACGCCGGGCGAGTTCCTGACGGTGATCAAGAAGACGAAGAGCGCGCCGTGGGCGCTGGCCGGCGGCGCACAGCCGGAGCCGAACCAGGTGGTCGTCTTCCCGGGCACGGACCGGGAACACCGGGTGAGCACACGGCGTACCGCGGTGGCGGTGGGGGACCGGGTGACGTTGCTGACCGCCGGTGGCGGCGGGCACGGTGACCCGGGGAGTCGGGATCCGGAGGCGGTGCGACGGGACGTGGCCGAGGGCTACGTCTCCGCGCGGGCCGCCCGAGACGTTTATGGAGTGATCGCGTGAGTGCCGCCTATTCGCCCGAGCAGCCGAGCCTGCTGCTCGGCAACTGCACAGTGCTGGACGCCCGCGTGGTGGACGGCATGGCGCCCGTGACCGGCGCCGGGGTGTGGGTCCGGGGTGACCGGATCGCCGCCGTCGGGCCGTACGCCGAGGTGGCCGAGCAGGCGCGCGCCGCCGGCCGGCTGACCGAGGTGGACCTCGAGGGCGCGTACCTGACGCCCGGTCTGGTCAACATGCACACCCACTTCTCGCTGTCGCTGCCCGGCTCCGCCGGCGAGGGCGTCAAGGGGATGGGCTCGTACGACCTCGCCCACTACATGGCCGACGGGGCGCGGCGCACGCTGCACTCCGGCGTGACCACCGTGCGCTGCGTGGCGGAGAAGGACCACGCCGACTTCGCACTGCGGCGGGCGATCAACGCCGGGCGCGTGCCGGGTCCGCGCATCTACACCGCCGGCCGGGCGCTGGTCTGCACCGGCGGGCACGGCCACGAGAGCAACGACACGCTGGAATGCGACGGCCCGGTGGGCTTCCGCCGGGGCGTCCGCAGCCAGATCAAGGCCGGCGCGGACCTGATCAAGGTGATGATCTCGGGCGGCATCGCCGGTGAGCACGAGAGCATCCACACGCCCCAGCTGTTCGCCGACGAGATGACCGCGGTGATCGAGACCGCGCACGCGTGGGGCCGCAAGGTGACCGCGCACGCCGGACCGGCCGACGTGATCGGCGCGGCGGTGGAGCTGGGACTGGACTGCGTGGAGCACGGCTACCAGCTCACCCCGCAGGTCGCGGCGCGGATGGCCGAGCGCGGCACCGCGCTCGTGCCGACGCTGCTGGTGACCCGGTGCAAGGAGTTCTTCGACGAGCTGGGCGTGCCGGAGTGGATGCAGTGCCGTTCGCTCGGCGCCGGCCCCCGGCACCTGGAGAGCTTCGACATGGCGATCGCCGCCGGCGTGGAGGTGCTGCTCGGCAGCGACATGCCCCCGTTCTGGGAGTTCGAGGGCACCACCGCCTCGATCCGGGAACTGGAGTACATGTCCGAGCGGATCGGCGCCGCGCGGGCCGTCCACGCCGGCACCCTCGGGCCGATCCGGTGGCTCGGCGCGGAGTCCGACCTCGGCACCGTCGAGGCCGGCAAGCTGGCCGACCTGATCGCGACCGACGCCGACCCGCTGGCCGACACCTCGGCCTTCCGGGACGTGCGGTGGGTGATGAAGGGCGGGCAGATCGCCCGCGACGACCGGAACCAGGAGGAGACGCGATGACGTTCGCGCAGGCAGGCGCGGCGGCGATCGCCGCCGGCATCGATGACATGTACGACGCGTTCCTCGCCGGGGACCAGCAGCGGTTCGACACGCACCTGTACCCCGAGGTGACCACCTGGGAGACGCACCTGCCCGGGCCGCTGCGGACCCGCGCCGAGCTGGACGAGTACCGCGCCCGGCGGGACGCCGCGGGGCAGCGGCCCCGGCTGGCGGTGCTCGCCGCGCGGGACAAGCGCATCGACGTCTGGGACGACTTCGGCGTGGCCCGGTACGAGCTGGTCGCGCAGCTCGGCCCGGACGACGAGCCGGAGATCACCCGGGTCACCGACGTGGTGCGCCGGATCGACGGCCGCTGGGTGATCGTGCACCACCACGCCGAGCTGGTGCGGGAACCGGTGGGCGCGGCGTGATCCGGCGGCTGGTCGCCGGGCGGACCGGCGAGCCGGCGGACGTGCTGTCGGTCGCCGATCTGCCCGACGACCCGCCGCCCGGCCCCGGCGAGGTGCGGCTCGCCGTGCGTACGGTGGGGCTGAACTTCCTGGACGTCATGCTCTGCCGGGGCGAGTACCCGGTGCGGCCGGACCCGCCGATGACACCCGGGGTGGAGACGGCCGGCCGGGTCGTCGCCGCCGGCGCCGGTGCCGGGCATCTGCTGGGTCAGGAGGTGCTCGCCTGCCCGGCGCTGCCGCGCGGCGCGCTCGGCACGACCGTCACCGTGGACGCCGCGGTGGTGGTGCCGCGACCGTCCACCGTCGACCCGGTGACCGCGGCGGCGCTGCCGGTCACCTACCAGACCGCGTGGTTCGCGCTGGAACGAGCCGGGCTCACCGCCGGGCAGACGGTGCTGGTGCACGCGGGCGCCGGCGGGGTGGGCATCGCCGCGATCCAGCTCGCCGTCGCCCGCGGCGCGCGGGTCCTGGCCACCGCGGGCGGTCCGGCCAAGACCGCGATCTGCCGCGACCACGGTGCCGCGGTCGCGGTCGACTACACCGCGGCGGACTTCGTGCCCGCCGTGCTCGCGGCCACCGGCGGCCGGGGCGTGGACGTCGTGGTGGACCCGGTGGGCGGCGACGTGTTCGCCCGATCCTGGGACTGCCTGGCGTTCGAGGGCCGTCTGGTCGCCGTGGGCGCGGCGGGCGGCGCACCGCCGCCGGTCGACCCGCTGCGGCTGATGGCGGCGAACGCGACGCTCATCGGCCTCTCCTGGGGCTCGCAGTACCCGTGGCGCCGGGCGAGCGCCGTCGAGGCCGCCTACCAGGAACTGTTCGACATGTGCGTCTCCGGCGCGGTCCGGCCGCCGGTCAGCCGCGTGGTGTCGCTGGACGAGGCGCCCGCGGCGCTCACCGAGCTGGCCGAACGCCGGACCACCGGCAAGATCATCGTACGGATCGAGGAGGGGGAGGGACCGTGAGCGACAGCGACGGCGACATGGAGATCTACGACCTGAAGGTGACAGTCGATCGGATCGAGGGCCGGTCGGTGTGCGGCATGGCCGTGGGCGACCACTTCGAACTCACCAACAGCGCCCACCTGCGGCTGCCCGAGGGAAAGCACTTCTGCGTGTACGCGCTCGCCTCGGTGCTGCCCTTCCTCGCCGCCAAGCAGCGTGACCTGGCGCCGGGGGACTGGCTGGCCCAGGACTCCCACTTCATCTGCCCCGACCCGGAGGAGCGGCTCGTCATGAAGGTGGAACGGACCTGCCGGCGCACGATGAACTCGGCGGACCTGACATGACGGTCGAGATCGGACTCGGCCTGCAGAGCGACAAGCCGGCCGGCGCCTACGCCCGGCTGGCCCGCGCCGCCGAGGCGCACGGCTTCGACGTGCTCACCGTCTTCGGCGACCTGATGTACCAGCCGCCGATCTTCCCGCTGCTGGAGATGGCGCAGGCGACCGAGCGGGTACGCCTCGGCGCGGCCTGCCTGAACCCGTACTCGATGGCCCCGTACGAGATCGCCGGTCAGCTCGCCGCTCTGGACCTGGCCTCGCACGGGCGGGCCTACCTGGGTCTGGCCCGGGGGACATGGTTGGGCGCCGTCGGCCTGCCGCAGCCGCGGCCGCTGACCACGATCGAGGAGGCCGTCCAGGTCGTCTACCGCCTGCTGCGCGGCGACCGCAGCGGCTTCACCGGAAAGGTCTTCTCGCTCGCCCCCGGCACCGCGCTGCGCTACGACGTGCAGCGGCCCGACCCGCCGCTGCTGCTCGGTGCGTGGGGCCCGCAGGGCGCGGCCCTGGCCGGCCGGATCGCCGACGAGATCAAGGTGGGCGGCAGCGCCAACCCGGACATGGTCCCGGTGATCCGCGAGCGGCTGCGGACCGGCGCGGAGAAGGCCGGGCGCGACGTCGAGGACGTCGGCATCGTGCTCGGCGCGGTCACAGTCGTCGACACCGACGGCGAGGCGGCCCGCGCCAAGGCCCGCACCGAGGTGGCCATGTACCTGGCGGTGGTGGCCGAGCTGGACCCGACCGTCGTGATGCCCGGCGACCTGGTCAAGCGCGTCGGCGAGCTGGTCGACGCGGGCGAGGACGAGGCGGCGGGCCGGCTGATCCCGGACGACGTGCTCGACCGGTTCGCCTTCTCCGGCACCCCGGAGCAGGTCGCCGCGCAGGCCCAGGCGCTCATCGACGCCGGTGTCCGCCGGGTCGAGTTCGGCACGCCGCACGGCCTCACCGACGAGCGTGGCGTGGACCTGCTCGGCTCCGCCGTCCTGCCTCTGCTGCGCAGGTGAGTCCGATGCGGCTCACCGTCCTGGTCGGCCCCGGCCTGGTGGCCGACGCGGCCCTGCTGGCGTCACTGACCGCCGCCACCTGCGCCGAACTCGACGTCGCCGGTCGGGTCGTCACCGCCGGCTCGGCCGAGGAGATGCGCTCGCTGCTCGCCGCGACAGAGCAGCCGGTGGTGGCGCTGCCCGGCCCCACACCCGCGGCCCGTGACCTGATCGGCGCGCAGCCGTCCGGCGTGGTCTGGTACGACCTCACCGTCGAGCCGCCGGTGCCCGGTGCGGTCCACCTGGCCGGGCGGGGACTGTGGGGCCTGGCCTGGGCGATCCGGCACGCCGTGCACCGCCTCCGCGCGCCGGCCGGCCGGATCGCCTACGGACCGGACCCGGACCAGTGGGGCGACCTGCGGCTGCCGTCCGCCCCGCACACCGGGCCCGCGCCGGTCGCGGTGCTGCTGCACGGCGGGTTCTGGCGGTCGATCTGGGGCGCGGACCTGATGGACGCGCTCGCCGCCGACCTGACCCGGCGCGGCTACGCGTCCTGGAACCTGGAGTACCGGCGTCCGGACCGGCACGGCTGGGACGCGACCACGCAGGATGTGGAGGCGGGCCTCGTCGCGCTGCGGGAGCTGGCCCGCGACCGGCCGCTGGACCTGGACCGCATCGTCGTGCTGGGACACTCGGCCGGCGGGCAGCTCGCGCTGCGCGCCGCGGCGGACCTGGCCGGGCGTACGAGCGGACCGCGTGTCGCGCTCGCGGTGTCGCTGGCCGGGGTGCTCGACCTCACCGAGGGCGAGCGGCGTTACCTCGGCGACGGCGCGGTCGCCGCGGCCCTGGGCGGATCACCGGCGACGGCTCCGCGCCGATACGCCGAGAGCGACCCGATGCGACGGCTGCCGACCCGGGTGCCCACGCTGCTCGTGCAGGGCACGGAGGACAGCCTCGACCTCGTCGACGCCAACCGGCGCTACGCCGTGGCGGCGGCCGGCGCGGGAGACGACGTCCGCTACCTGGAACAGCCGGGGGACCACTTCGCCGTCATCGACCCGGCCTCGGCCGTCTGGCAGGACACGATGGCCGCCGTGGACGCCCGCCTCGGTCGCTGACGCCGGACGCGAAATCGCCCTCCGGGTTCACGTAGGTGAACATGGAGGGCGATTCGTGGTGCCGGTGCGGGTCAGAACAGGCGGGGCGTGACGACCGAGACCACTGTCGTTACCGCGTCGGTGTCGTTGTAGAGCTGGTGCGGCACCGACGAGCGCAGGTGCACGCTGTCGCCCGGGAACAGCCGGTGCTCGACGCCCTCGACCTCGTAGAGCAGCTCGCCGGAGATGACGTAGGCGAACTCCTCACCCCGGTGGCCGTACGCGTTCTCCCGGCGCCCGCCCGGCGCGATGTGCACGAGCATCGGTTCGAGCACCAGGTCCGGCCCCCGGTCGGAGAGCATGCGGTAGGTCTGCTGCCCGGACACGTACTGCGTGGCGGCCGTCTCCGCCCTGGTCAGCGTGAAGTGCCGGGGGAGCGAGGAGACGGTGCTGTCCGGCGATGCGGTGCCGGGGTCGAAGAAGTCGGCCACCGACCGGTCGAGCGCCTTGGCGACGCTGCCGAGCGCGGTCAGGCCGATGGAGGAGATGCCGCGCTCGACCTGGGACAGGAAGCCGATGGACAGCCCGGAGCGGGAGGCGAGGCCGCGCAGCGTCAGCCCGCGCTCCTTGCGGTAGCGCCGGATCCGGCCGCCGACGACGCCCGCGGGCGTGTTCTCGTCCGCGGCACCACCGGAGCCGGCCTGCTCCGACGGCGGCTGACTGTTCATGGGCCGCACGGGGACCTCCTGTTGCGGTGGCGGGAATCCGCCCGGGATGTTCGATGCTATCGAACACGACCGCGAATGCGCGAGGGGGAGGCGCTGTCAATTCCGGTCCCGCGCGCGCGTCCGCGTCACGTCGTCCCTGGTGGACCGGCCCGACGGGTCAGCCGGCGCGACGCAGCCGGCCGAGCATGCCGGCGAGGTCCTGGACGAACAGCTCGTGGCGGAAGTAGTGGCCGCCCGGAACCTCGCGCCACTCGTGCGGGATGCCGGCCCGGCCCAGCAGGCTGCGGAACTCGCGCTGCCCGGCCAGCACCTGGCCCTCGTTGGCCTGGTCGAACCAGTTGATCGGGTCGGGTGACGTCCCGGCGGCCAGGAAGATCCGCTTGTTGCGGTAGCTTTCGATGCGTTCGACCGGGTTGTCCGCGCTGACCCGGGCCTCGTCCCACAGGGGCGCGCCGTAGACGGTGCCGCCGCCGAGGTCGATCGCGGCCGACGTGACGTTCGCCCAGTGCACCACGAGACCGAAGTCCCGTCGCAGGCTCGCCGGCCCGGAGTGGGAACTGACCGAGCAGAAGTGGCCGTAGTACTTCGCGGCGTACTTCAGCGCGCCGAAGCCACCCATCGAGAAGCCGGCGACGGCACGGCCGTTGTACTCGGCGAAGGTGCGGAAGTTGGCGTCGATCCAGGGCAGCAGCTGGGCGATGTGGAAGGTCTCCCAGTTGCGCGGCCCGGTGTTGCTGGTGACCGGGTTGCAGTACCAGCCGGTGGAGGCGTCCGGCATGACAACGATGACCTCGCGGCCGGCGGTCAGGTTGATGATGTTGTCCTGGAGGTGGAACGTGCGGAAGTCCTGTCGGCCGCCGTGCAGCAGGTACAGCACCGGGTAGCGCTTGCCGCTGGTGTGGTAGCCGTCGGGCAGCAGCACGTTCACCGCCGGGTCCCACTCGATCGCGTCGGTGGCGAAGCGGAAGTACTGCAACCGGCCGCCGTTCTCGTTGCGGTCGGCGATGCGCAGGCCGTACCCGTCGCGGGCGGCGGCGCTCGCCGCGGACGGCGCGGTGAAGGTCCCGGCGAGGGCGCCGGTCGCCGCGACCGCGGCGGCGCCGGTGAGCAGCCGCCTGCGGCTCACCGTGGGGGAGACGTTCCGGTCGTGCGACATGGGGGTTCCTCCTGGGGGTCAGAGTGTGGTTTCGCCGGTGAGGCCGAAGTAGTCGTGCCATTTGGTGCTGGGGGCGAAGGTGGTGCCGGTGGAGAGGGCGACGTAGATGTCGTTGGTGGTGTTTTTGGTGAAGACGATGAGGTCGTGTTTGCCGTCGCCGTTG
>NZ_WBKS01000076.1:0-27899 GCF_008868145.1 Micromonospora sp. AMSO1212t | reverse complement strand
GCGGTGGCGCAGCTCGATCGGGAGCACCGCCAGCGCCACCAGCGCGCCGATCGCGCCCGTGACCACGAAGCCCCACACCGGCGCGGTCGCGTCGATCACCGCGCCGGCCAGCGGTGCGCCGAGCGCGATGCCCACCGTCACCGCGGAGCCGTGCAGGCCCATGGCCAGGCCGCGTACAGAGGGCGGGGCCAGCCGGCTGACCGCGTCGGAGGTGGACGCGAGGGTGGGGGCGCAGAGCGCACCGGCCGGGATCAGCGCGAGACAGAGCAGCCACCAGTGCGACCCGCCCAGCCCGACCGGGATGGTGGCGAGGCTCAGCGCCGCCATCAGCGCCAGCGGGGAGAACGAGCGGCGTACCGCGCCGTAGGCGAAGCCGCCCATCAATGAGGCGACCGCCCAGGCAGCCAGCACGGCGCCGGTCCAGCCGATCTCGCCCCCGGCGCGGAGCACGGCGACCACTGCGACGTCGGTGCCGCCGAGCACCAGCGTGCCGGCGAGGCTGACCGCCAGCACGGCGAGCAGACGCGGGGTGAGCCATTCGCGGCGGTGCACCGGGCGCTGCGGCCCGGCCTGCTCGTCGGCGGCTCGCACCGGCGGGTTGAGCAGCCAGAAGCAGATGCCGGAGCCGACGATCCCGGCGCCGACCGCCCAGAGCGTCAGGCGCGGCGTGACGGCGGTGGCCAGGGCGACGGCGAGCGCCGGGCCGACCATGAACGACAGTTCCATCGCGATCGAGTCCAGCGCGTACGCGGGCCGGCGCTTCTCCACCGGCACGAGCGCGGCGATCGACTGGCGGATCATCGAGAAGATGGGCAGCGCGAGCAGCCCGGCGAGGAACGCGGCCGGGAGCAGCACCGGGTACGGCAGTGTGGGCGCGGCGGACCAGAACAACGCCTCGGCGACAGTGGTGAGCACCAGCACCGGCCGGAGCCCTCGACGGTCGATGAGCCGCCCGAGCAGCGGTGCGCCGACTGCCGCGCCGATCGTGGACGCGGCGCCGACCAGGCCGGCGGCGCCGTAGCCGCGGCCCAGGTCGAGCACCACGTAGAAGGTGAGCGTCACCCCGGTGGCGGTCAGCGGCACACGGGCCAGCACCGACACCAGCAGCAACGATCGGAGACCGGGCAGCGCGAGCGCTTCCCGGTAAGGCTTCAGATTCACGACGGACCGTACCTCCGGCGCCATCCTGGGGCCGGGGTACGACACCTGCAACCGATTACCCGGTCAAGCGGTCCTGATCACAGGCTCGCCCACCGTGGTCACCCCGGCGCCGTCGAGCGCCCGCAGCGCCACGTCGAGCGTGTCCGGCGCGACCGCCGCGGTCAGGTCCAGCAGCACCGTGGTCCGGAAGCCCTCCCGGGCGGCGTCCAGGGCGGTCGCGCGCACGCAGTGGTCGGTGGCGATGCCGACCACGTCGACCCGGTCCACGTCGTGCCGGCGCAGCCAGTCGGCCAGGCACTCGCCGTCGGGGGCGTGCCCCTCGAAACCGGAGTACGCGGCCGCGTGCTCGCCCTTGTGGAAGATCGTCTCCACCCGGTCGGTGGCCAGCTCTGGGTGGAACTCGGAACCGGAGGTGCCGACCACGCAGTGGCGGGGCCAGGAGTCGACGTAGTCCGGCGGGTCGCCGAAGTGCGCCCCCGGGTCGACGTGGTAGTCCTTCGTCGCGACGACGTGGTCCCACCGGTCCGGCTCGGCGGCGAGCATCCGGGAGATGCCGGCGGCCACGCCGGCCCCGCCGCCGACCGCGAGGGAGCCGCCCTCGCAGAAGTCGTTCTGCACGTCCACGATGATCAGGGCGTTCGCCATCTGACGGGTTCCTCCTCAGCTCGCGGGTACGACGGTCACCGGTACGGCCGGATCTCCGGCGGAGAGCTTGAGCCCCTCCCACGGGATGGAGATCAGGCACTGGCGCAGGTGGTCCCGGGACTCCTCCAGCGTGGGCGGCGTCTCCGGCTCGCCCGACACCACGTACGAGTGCTGGAGCAGCCGGTCGTTGGGCTGCCGGTCCGGCACGCCCTGCGGCACGATGACCTCCTCGGTGGCGGTGCCGGTCGGCTTGTGCCGGCGGACCGCGACCTTCCGGCCGCCGATGGTGGCCTTGTGCTCGGAACGCTTGACCACCGGCCGCCCCTCCACCTCGACCAGCTTGTAGACCAGGCCGGCGGTGGGTGCCCCGGAGCCGGTCACGACCGCGGTGCCGGCGCCGTACATGTCGACCGGTTCGGCGGCGAGCGCGGCGATGGCGTACTCGTCGAGGTCGCCGGAGACGATGATCTTCGTCTCGGTGGCGCCGAGCGAGTCGAGCAGTTCGCGGGACTGCTGGGCGATCACCGCGAGGTCGCCGGAGTCGATCCGGACCGCCCGCAGCTCGGGCCCGGCCACCGCGATGGCGTTGCGGATGCCCTGGGCGATGTCGTACGTGTCGACGAGCAGCGTGGTGTCCTTGCCGAGCGTGGCGACCTGGGAGGCGAACGCGGTCCGCTCGTCGTCGTGCAGCAGCGTGAAGGCGTGGGCGGCGGTGCCCGCGGTGGGGATGCCGTAGCGCTGCCCGGCGGCCAGGTTGGAGGTGAACCGGAACCCGGCCAGGTAAGCGGCCCGCGCCGCCGCGACGGCGGCCTCCTCGTGTGCCCGGCGGGAGCCCATCTCGATCAGCGCCCGGCCGCGGGCCGCGGTGACCATCCGGGCGGCAGCGGCGGCGACCGCGCAGTCGTGGTTGAGCACCGACAGCACCAGCGTCTCCAGCACCACGCACTCGGCGAACGTGCCGGACACGGTGAGGATCGGGGAGCCGGGGAAGAACAGCTCGCCCTCGGCGTAGCCGTCGATGTCGCCGGTGAACCGGTAGTCGGCGAGCCACTGCGCGGCCCGGTCGTCCACCACGCCGGTGCGGCGCAGGAAGTCGATGTCCGCCGGGTCGAACCGGAAGTCGCGGATCATCTCGATCAGCCGGCCGGTCCCGGCGACCACGCCGTACCGGCGCCCGGTCGGCAGCCGCCGGCTGAACACCTCGAAGACGCAGCGTCGGTCGGCCGTGCCGTCATGCAGGGCCGCGCTGACCATGGTCAGCTCGTAGTGGTCGGTCAGCAGCGCGGGGCGAAGGGTGCTCACCGCTCCAGCCTAGAGTTCAGCCCGGGTCCGTGCCGTCGTGCCCCGGCATCGACCGCAGGGCGGCCCGCAACTCGCCGCGCCCGGCGACGCCGAGTTTGCTGTAGACGCGTTGGAGGTGGTTCTCCACCGTGCGCGTGGACAGGAACAGCCGTTCAGCGATGGTGCGGCTGGTCACGCCGTCGGCGGCGAGGCGGGCGATCTCCCACTCCCGCTCGCTGAGCGTCGGGCGCAGCAGCCGCAGCGCCGGGGTGGAGATCTCGTCGCAGCGGCGCAGCAGACCGGCCAGGCGTTCCCGGATCGGGCCGGTGGCGCCGCCCCGGACGTGTCGCGTCCGGTGCAGTGCCAGGGCGGTCGCCTCGGCCGCGTACACGGTCAGCTCCCGGTCGGCGAAGCCGTCGGCGACGGCGAGCAGCGCGTCCGGGGCGCCGTCGACGGCGGCCCGGCCGAACCGGGCGACCAGCGGCGGCAGCACGCCGTCGACCTGCTCGGAGAGTTCGGCCAGGCGTTGCGCCACGGTGCGGCGGCCACCGTCGTTGCAGGTCGGGCCGACCGGCGCGGCGGCCTGGTCCAGCCGGACCAGGTCGAGCAGGACGAGCAGCTCGTGCCCGGCCAGGCCGTCCTCGCGCAGCCGGTCGGCGAGCGCGCACAGGTGCTTCGTGGCCGCCGGCAGGTCACCCGTCGCGGCCTGGACCGCGCCCCGGGCCTGTTCCAGCCACGGGTAGAGCACAGCCATCCCGGGCGCGTGCGTCCGGTCCGCCTCGGCCATCGCCTCGGCCGCGTGCGTCGCGTCCCCGCGCAGCGCGGCGGCCTGGGCACGCTCGGCGTGTGCGAGACCCGCGTACACCCGGCTGGTGGCGAGCACCGCGCACGCCTCCAGGCTGGTCCGCAGCGCGTCGTCGCCGCGTCCGCGCAGCCGCGCCGCGTACGCCTGGAGGATGGCCAGGTAGCCGGTGCCGAGCCGGAAGTCGCCGGCCCCGGCCAGGTCGGCGAACTCGTCGGCGACGATCGCGTCGATGCCGGGCATGTCGCCGGAGAGCGTCAGCCGGGTGCCCCGGGCCAGTTCCATGGCGAGCTGGAGGTAGGGCATGTCGGCCCGCCAGCATGCCGCCTCGGCCTGCACCCGGGCGATCGCCGTGGTGCTGAGCCGGTACTGCCCCTGCGCGGCCTGGAGGTGGGCGAGCGTGCAGCGGGCCAGCTCCCGGGCGGCCATCGGGGCGGCGGGCCGGTCCAGCACCTCCTGGGCCAGCCGTACCGCGACGTCGACGTCGAGCCGGTGCAGCCGCATGATGGCCTCGAACGCGCGTACGCGGGCCCGGTCGGCGGGATCGCTCAGCTCCTCGCCGCGCGCGGCGATCTCCTCCACCGTGGACTCGCGGTTGAGCCCCCAGTAGCTGACCATCCCCCGCACGGTCAGCCACCGGCTGCGCCGCCGGTCGTCGTGGATCTCACCGGCGACCTGGTCGAGCACGCCGAGCGCCTCGTCCGGCCGGTCGCCGAACATCAGGATGGTGGCGAGCAGCTCCGCCGCGTCCGTGCCGCCGCCGGCCTCCAGCGCGGCCCGGGCCAGCCGGGTGGCCAGCGGCACGTCGTACCGGCCGAACGCCTGCACCGCCGCTTCGAGCAGCAGGGCCACGTCCTGCGCCGTACCCGAGTCGAGCCGCCACACCGCGACGCGCAGCAGGTCCTCCCGGCGGCGCTTGCCGACCTGTTCCAGCAGCCCGGCCAGGGTGGCCTGGAGCCGGCGGGTGCGGCTGACCGGGCAGTGCCGGCGCATCACCTCGCCGTAGAGGGGGTGCGCCAGGCGGACGTTCAGCCGCCGGTCGTCGTGGACCAGCGCGATGAGCCCTCGTTCCTCGGCGGTCTCCACGTCCGCCGGGTCGACCGCCCGTTCCAGCAGTTGCAGGCCCAGCGGCTCACCGAAGGCGACCAGCTCGACGACCGCCCGGACGCCGGGGGTGAGCTGGCCGATCCGGGTGCCGATCAGCTCGGTGAGGCTGGGCGCCAGCTCCAGCCGGCCGGTCCACGTCCAGATCCCGTACCTGCGGTTCAGCTCGTCGTCGGCGGCCAGTACCAGCTCCCGCAGCAGCAGCGGGTTGCCCGCGGAGAGCTGGAACAGCCGGTCCGAGGAGCAGGCGTCGACCGGCCCGCCGAGGATGGCGGCGAGCAGCCCGGTGGTCTCGCTGCGGCACAGCGGGCCCAGCTCCACCAGGTCGACCAGGTCGTCGGTCCAGAGTGCGCGGATCGGCAGCGGGACCTGCTCGCCGTTGCGCAGCGTCCCGATGACGTACGCGTTCTCCGAGCGGGCGACCAGGTGCACGAGCGCCGCCGAGGGCGGGTCGAGCAGATGCGCGTCGTCGATGGCGAGCACGATGGGCCGTCCGGCGGCCTGTTCCTGGAGCACGTCCATGGCCCAGCGCAGGATCCCGGCGGGGGAGAGGCCCTGCGGTTGCGTGGCGGGCAGCACCTGGACCAGCCCGCCGAACGGCAACGCGGCGGTGGTGGCGCTGGCCGCGATGGACCAGATCGCGTACCGCTCGGGGGAGAGCGCGGCGACGCCCTCGCGCAGCAGCCGGCTCTTGCCGACCCCGGCGTCGCCGCTGAAGAGCAACCCGCGCCCTTCCGGGCCGCCGACCGCCGACAACAGACGGTTGAGTTCATCAGTACGGCCGACGAACTCCCACCTACTCATCGATGCAGCATATCGACCGTGTTCCGTCCGCGTACGCACCGTCACGCAGTGAAGTTGAGTAATCTGTTCCTTACCCGTGAGTACCGGATGTGTTGGTTGTCGGATGGCCGACACCCGTACTCTTCCGGCAGCCCCTGCACCCAGGGAAAACCGCGACCGGTACTCCGGTCGCCCGACCGGGAGGCCACCTGATGACGCCAGGTCCGCTCCCTTCGGTCGACGTGCCCGACCCAGGCCGGCAGGCCGAGCCGCCCGGATGCGCCCCGCTGCCGACCCGGCTCGGGGTGACCACGCCCGGGCCGGACGAGCCGATGGCGGTGGTCGTCGCCGGCCCGGCCGGCGCGAACCGGCGCGAGCTGATCGCCGGCCTGCTCGGGATCGAGGCCGCGACGCTCGCCGTGCCGCCGGGAAGCAACCTGCTGGTGCAGCACGCCGCCACCCCGACCCGCGCCGCCTACGTCCCGGGCTACCGCCAGCCGCACGCCTACGGCGCCGACCCGCTCGCCGCCGGCCCGGCGCTGGCCCGGCCGCCGCGCCGGGTCGAACTGAGCCTGCCCGATCCGCTGCTGCGGCACTTCGCGGTGGTCGACACGCCGGACACCGGCACGCTCGGCGTGGCCGGCGGCCGGGTGCTGCGCGACGCCGTCGGCCGGGCCGGCGCGCTGCTCTTCGTGATCTCCGCCGACCAGGCGTTCAGCGCGACCGAGCTGCACCTGCTGGCCGAGGTGGCGCGTGCCGGGGTCGAGGTGTTCTTCGCCGTCACGCCCGGCGTGACCGGCCCGGCCGCGCCGGGCGACGGCGCGCGGGCCCAGGACCGGGCGGCGTCCGGCCGGACCGGGTCGGCCCGCCGGCTCGACCCGGTGTCGGTCTCCATCGAGGCGCATCGCGCGGCGCTGCTGGCCGCGGTGCCGGCGCTCACCCCGGCCCGGTGGTTCCCGGCCCGCCGCGCCGAGCTGCCGCAGCTGCGCCGCGCGCTTGTGGGCTGGGCCGCCGACGAGGTGCTGCGTCGCGGCAGCGACCGTCCGCCGGTGCCGGCCGGCGCGCACGGCCGGGTGCCGGTGCTCGGCGGCGTCGAGCCGGGTGAGCTGGCCGACCGGATCGACCGTCAGGCCCGCGCCTGCGCTCGCCGGATCCGTCAGCACCTCGCCCTGGAGCTGGCCAACATCCACCTGCGGGTGGTGCAGGAGATCGTCTTCGGGGTCGGCTGCGCCGGCCTGCCGCAGATGCTCGACCGCGAGCTGGAGGCGCTGTCGCTGCTCGCCACCGCCCAGTGCGACGAGGCCGTGCGGGGCCTGGTCGACGAGGCCGCCGCCCGGGTGTTCGGCGCGCCGCTGGCCGAGGGCGTACGACGGCGGATCACCCACGCGGTGCGCTGGGGCCTGGCCGACCACCCGGACGCCCCCGAGCTGGACCGGGTGCTTCTGGTGACCAGCACGGCCGGGGTCGCCGGGCTGACCGGCGCCGGCGCCCTGGACGCGCTGGCCGGGCTGCCCGGCGCGCAGCGCGACGAGGTGCTCCCACCGGTCGGTGTCGCCCTCAACGGCGGCTGCTGGCAGCACTGGCGGGCGCCCGGCAACAACGACGCGAACGCCGCTCGCTCCTGGTCTCAGCGCGCGCTGCGCGAGGTCGAACTCGAACTGTCCCGCGAGGTGTCCCGCCGCTTCGAGGTGATCCGTCTCTCGCTTGGCGCGGTGCTCGCCGATGCGGTCGACCACGGCATCCTGCTTGCCTGACCACGGCGCCGGCACACGGCGAACCGGGCTCGCGTACGCGGCCCGGGCGGGTGACGACGACCCGCGCGCCGTTCCGGTTCATCGGTTCCCCGGATCCGGTGGCACGATGGGGGGCATGGCGGCTCCACAGGTTGCGCCGGTCGAGACGCCGGACACCGAAGAGGTGCCGGTCTCCGACCGGCCATGGGTGACGATCGTCTGGGACGATCCGGTCAACCTGATGACGTATGTGACCTGGGTGTTCCAGAAGCTCTTCGGGTACAGCCGGGAGAAGGCGGAGCGGCTCATGCTGGACGTGCACCACAAGGGCAAGGCCGTGGTCTCCAGCGGCGCCCGGGAGCGGATGGAGCACGACGCGGCGCAACTGCACGCGTACGGCCTGTGGGCGACGGTGGACCGCTCATGAGCATGTTCCGCCGCCGGGGCGACCACTACGTGGCCACGTTCGCGGTCGACGAGGTCCGGGTGCTGCGCAAGGTCGCCAACGAGGTGGTCGGCCTGCTGACCGATGGTTTCGACCACGGCGACCCGGTGGTCGGGCGGCTCTTCCCCGACGTCTACCCGGACGACGACGCCGGCACGGCCGAGTTCCGCCGCTACACCGAGGGTGACCTGAAGACCGGCAAGATCGACCAGGCGGGCGCCGTCCTCGCCGCGCTGCCCGACGGGGACGCCGGCGGCGAGGTGCGGCTGGACGCGGAGGCGGCCGAGGCGTGGCTGCGGGCGCTGAACGACGCCCGGCTGGCGATGGGCGTACGCCTGGAGATCAAGGACGGCACCGACCTGGGCGAGGAACTCGACGACGCGGTGGCCGCGGACCCGGGTTCGTCCCGCGTGTTCCAACTGTCGGTCTACGCCTATCTCGGATATCTCCAGGAATCCCTGCTCAACGCGCTCATCGACTGAGTGGTGACGGTTGCCACCTCGCCGCCCGGGACGACCAGGCGCTAGGCTTGGCGGCGTGCTGAGCATCGACCGGTCGATCATCGACGCGATCGTCGCCCACGCGCGTCGGGACCACCCGGACGAGGCGTGCGGCGTCGTCGCCGGTCCCGTCGGCAGCGACACCCCGGCCCGGCACATCCCGATGGACAACGCCGCCCGTTCCATGACGTTCTACGAGTTCGACTCGATGGAGCAGTTGCGGGTGTGGCGCGAGATGGACGACCGTGACGAGGAACCGGTCGTCATCTACCACTCGCACACCGCGACGGAGGCCTACCCGTCGCGTACGGACGTCGCCTTCGCCGGCGAGCCGGGCGCGCACTACCTGCTCGTCTCGACCCGCGAGCCCGACACCGAGGAGATCCGCTCCTTCCGGATCGTCGACGGCGTGGTCACCGAGGAACCGGTGGAGATCGTGGATGCCGCCGTGGACCCGAACGCCGTCCAGTCCTACATGTTCGGGCAGAGCCCGGCGACGGTCGACTACGAGTGTTCCGACCGCTGACCCTCAGCGCCGGCACCTTCCTTTTCCCGTCACCTGGCACGATCCCGAACGAGGAGCACGAGACACCATGGCCATCGAGGTTCGCATCCCCACCATCCTGCGCAGCTACACCGGCGGCGCGAAGGTCGTCGAGGGCAGCGGCGACACGCTCACCGACCTGATCGCCGACCTGGACTCCCGGCACGGCGGTCTGAAGGCCCGTCTGGTCACCGACGCGGGCGCGCTGCACCGGTTCGTCAACGTCTACGTCAACGACGAGGACGTCCGCTTCCTCGGTGCGCTCGACGCCAAGCTCAACGACGGCGACAGCGTGACCATCCTGCCGGCCGTCGCCGGTGGCGCGTTCGGCTTCGCGGCCGCCGCGGCGATCGCCTCGCACGCGGTCTCCACGCGCGCCGCCCGCTGAGGGGGCCCGCGATGGCGCGGTACGACAGCCTGCTCGACGCCTGCGGCGGCACGCCGCTGGTCGGGTTGCCCCGGCTCTCGCCGACGGTGCCCGAGGGCGCGCCGCCGGTGCGGCTCTGGGCCAAGCTGGAGGACCGGAACCCGACCGGCAGCATCAAGGACCGCGCGGCCCTGTTCATGGTCCGCGCGGCCGAGGAGTCCGGCCGGCTGCGTCCGGGTGACACGATCCTGGAACCGACCAGCGGCAACACCGGCATCTCGCTGGCCATGGTGGCGAAGCTGCGCGGCTACCGGCTGGTCTGCGTGATGCCGGAGAACGTCTCCACCGAGCGGGTGCAGCTGCTCCGCATGTACGGCGCGGAGATCATCTTCTCGCCGGCCGCGGGCGGCTCGAACCAGGCGGTCGCGACCGCGAAGCAGATCTCCGCCGAGCACCCGGACTGGGTGATGCTCTACCAGTACGGCAACGAGGCGAACGCCCGGGCGCACTACGAGACGACCGGGCCGGAGCTGCTGCAGGACCTGCCGGGCATCACCCACTTCGTGGCCGGGCTGGGCACCACCGGCACGCTCATGGGCACCGGGCGCTACCTGCGGGAGAAGGTCGAGGGCATCCAGATCGTGGCGGCCGAGCCGCGCTACGGCGAGCTGGTCTACGGTCTGCGCAACATCGACGAGGGTTACGTGCCCGAGCTGTACGACGCCGGGGTGCTGTCCCGCCGCTTCTCGGTGGGCACCCGGGACGCGGTGCTGCGTACCCGGCAGCTCGTCGAGGTGGAGGGCATCTTCGCCGGGTTCTCCACCGGCGCCATCCTGCACGCCGCGCTCGCGGTGGCGCACGAGGCGGTCCGCGACGGCCGCCGCGCGGACGTCGCGTTCGTGGTCTGCGACGGCGGCTGGAAATACCTGTCGACCGGCGCGTACGGCGGCACCCTCGCCGACGCGGAGGAGGCCCTGGAGGGTCAGCTCTGGGCCTGACGGACCGATGGCCGGTCCGGTCGGTGGCGTGGCTGCCGGCCGGACCGCCGTCTCGTCCGGAGCGGACGTGTATGGGTGTCACGTTGATGACAACTTCCGGCAGATGATTCTTGCCCGACCGGGGCGACGCGTAGGCTGCGCAGCGTGGCGAGCGCGTCGGTAGAGATCATCGGCGGTGCCGCCGCCGGCGCATCGACTACTCATCGTGAGATCGAGGCCACCGGATGAGACTGACCGTCCTCGGCTGCGCGGGCAGCTTCCCGGGGCCCGAATCTCCCTGTTCGGCCTATCTCATGGAAGCCGAGGGCTTCCGGCTTCTGATCGACTTCGGGGTGGGGTCGCTCTCCACGCTCCAGCGCTACGTCGGGCTGCACACCCCCGACGCCATCCTCCTCACCCACCTGCACTGCGACCACATGTTCGACGCCGTGTCCTACGTGGTGGTACGCCGGTACGCGCCGGACGGCCCGTACCCGCCCCTGCCGATGTACGCCCCCTCCGGCGCGCCCGAGCGGCTGGCCACCGCGTACGGGCAGGAGGAGGGCTCGGTGGAGGACGTCTACCAGTTCTACGGCCTCCAGCCGGGCACGTTCCCGATCGGCCCGTTCACCGTCACCGTCGACCGGATGAACCACCCGGTCGAGACGTACGGGGTGCGGCTGGAGCACGGCGGCCGGGTGTTCTGCTACTCCGCCGACACCGCGCCCTGCGAGGCGCTGCTGCGCCTGGCCCAGGACGCCGACGTGTTCCTCTGCG
Organism: Micromonospora sp. AMSO1212t; assembly: GCF_008868145.1. NCBI lineage: Bacteria > Bacillati > Actinomycetota > Actinomycetes > Micromonosporales > Micromonosporaceae > Micromonospora > Micromonospora sp. AMSO1212t. Next base: position 16,780 of record NZ_WBKS01000076.1, on the reverse strand, counting down.
AGGCGAGCTACATGGACGGCGTGGAGAACCCGCCGGATCTGCACCTGACCGGCCGGGAGGCCGGCGAGGCGGCCACCAAGGCGGGCGTGGGGCGGCTCCTGCTCACCCACCTCGTACCGGCCTGGGGCAGCGAGTCGCAGACCGTGGAGGCGGCGGCCGGGGCGTACGCCGGGCCGCTGGACGTGGTCCGGCCCGGCGCCTGCTACGACGTCTGAGTCCGGCGGCGGCCGGGCCGTGGCGGCGGGCACCCGCGGGCGGTGCGATCACCGCACCGCATAGGGTGCAGGCATGGCGCGACCTGACGGGCGGCAGCCCGACCAACTCCGACCGGTGACCCTGACCCGGGGCTGGAGCACCCACCCGGAGGGCTCGGTGCTCGTCGAGTTCGGCGCGACCCGGGTCCTCTGCACGGCGAGCGTCACCGAGGGTGTGCCCCGCTGGCGCAAGGGCTCCGGGCTGGGCTGGGTGACCGCCGAGTACGCGATGCTGCCCCGGGCCACGAACACCCGCTCGGACCGGGAGAGCGTCCGCGGCAAGGTCGGCGGGCGCACGCACGAGATCTCCCGGCTGATCGGCCGGAGCCTGCGCGCCTGCGTCGACCTCAAGGCGCTCGGCGAGAACTCGATCGTGCTGGACTGCGACGTGCTCCAGGCCGACGGCGGCACCCGTACCGCCGCGATCACCGGCGCGTACGTCGCGCTGCACGACGCGGTGACCTGGCTGGCGGAGCGCAAGGCGCTGGCCGGCAAGGTGGAGAAGGTGATGCACCGCTCGGTGGCAGCGGTGAGCGTCGGGGTGATCGGCGGCGAGGCGATGCTCGACCTCTGCTACGCCGAGGACGTCACCGCCGAGGTCGACATGAACGTGGTCTGCACCGGCACCGGCGACTTCGTCGAGGTGCAGGGTACGGGCGAGGCGGGCGTCTTCGCCCGCGACCAGCTCGACGCGCTGCTCGACCTGGGCGTGGCGGGCTGCCTGGAACTGGCCGACGCGCAGCGGAAGGCGCTCTCGTGAACAAGGTCCTGCTCGCCACCCGGAACCGGAAGAAGCTGGTCGAGCTGCAGCGGATCCTGGACGGCGCGCTCGGCGCGCACCGGATCGCCCTGCTCGGGCTCGACGACGTGGAGGAGTACCCGGAGCTGCCGGAGACCGGCCTCACGTTCGGCGAGAACGCGCTGATCAAGGCGCGGGAGGGCTGCCGGCGTACCGGCCTGCCGACCATCGCCGACGACTCCGGGCTGGCGGTGGACGCGCTCAACGGCATGCCGGGTGTGTTCAGCGCCCGCTGGTCCGGCCGGCACGGCGACGACCGGGCCAACCTTCAGCTCGTGCTGGACCAGGTGGGCGACGTGCCGGACGAGCACCGGGGCGCGGCGTTCGTGTGCACCGTCGCGCTGGTGCTGCCCGGCGGCAAGGAGCACCTGGTCGACGGCCGTCAGTCCGGCCGGCTGCTGCGCGCGCCGCGCGGCGAGGGCGGCTTCGGCTACGACCCGATCTTCCTGGGCGACGGGCAGGAGCGGACGAACGCGGAGCTGACGCCCGAGGAGAAGGACGCGGTCAGCCACCGCGGCAAGGCGCTGCGGGACCTGGCCAAGCTGGTCGCGAAGGTGCTCCCACCCGCCTGATCCGCTCCCGCCCATCCGCCCGGCCGCAGCGCCGCCCGAGCGCCGGGCCGGCCAGTTCAGGCGAGCGGGCCGATCTCCCGCTCGATCGCCGCGCGCAGCTCCGGGCCGCCTACCACCTCGCGCGCCGCCTCCATCAGCGGCGCGAGGAACACGTCCGGTCCGGGCTCGCCGATGGCGCCGCCGAGCGCGTCGAGCGCCGCCCGCCCGGCCGGCGACGGGGTCAGCGGCGCGCGGAGCTGGAGCCCGCGTACGGCCGCCAGCAGCTCCACCGCGAGCAGGCTGGTCAGGTTGTCCAGCACCGTGCGCAGCTTCTTGGTGGCCGCCCAGCCCATCGAGACGTGGTCCTCCTGCATGCCGCTGGTCGGCAGGGAGTCGATCGAGGCGGGCGCGGCGAGCCGGCGGTTCTCGGCCACGATCCCGGCGGCGGTGTACTGGGCGATCATGAGCCCGGAGTTCACCCCGGCGTCGGGCGACAGGAACGCGGGCAGCTCCCGGGAACGGGTGACGTCCAGCAGCCGGTCCACCCGGCGCTCGGCGATCGCGCCCACCTCGGCGGCGGCGATGGCCAGGTAGTCGGCGGCGAAGCCGAGCGGCGCGCCGTGGAAGTTGCCGGTCGACTCGACCCGCCCGTCCGGCAGCACCACCGGATTGTCCACAACGGACAGCAGCTCCCGGCCGGCCACCACCTCGACGAAGTCGAGCGTGTCCCGGGCCGCGCCGGCCACCTGCGGCGCGCAGCGCATCGAGTACGCGTCCTGCACCGCGTGCGCCAGGTCGTCGCGGTGCGAGTCCATCACCGCCGAGCCCTGCAACAGCCGGTGGATGTTCGCCGCCGACGCGGCCTGGCCGGGATGCGGGCGGATCGCGTGCAGCTCGGGCAGGAACGGCCGCTCCGAGCCGAGCATCGCCTCGATGGCCAGCGCCGCCGTCACGTCCGCCATGGCGAACAGGTGCCGGGCGTCGGAGACGGCGAGCAGCAGCATGCCGAGCATGCCGTCGGTGCCGTTGATCAGCGCCAGCCCCTCCTTGGCGGCCAGCGCCACCGGCTTCAGCCCGACCCGGCGCAGCGCGTCGGCTGCCGGGATGCGGTCACCGGCCGGGCCGAGCACCCAGCCCTCGCCGAGCAGCACCAGCGCGCAGTGTGCCAGCGGCGCCAGGTCGCCGGACGCGCCGAGCGAGCCGTGCTCGGGCACCCACGGGGTGACCTCGTGGTTGAGCAGGTCCACGAGCGCCTCGGCGACCAGCGGGCGGACCCCGGAGCGGCCGAGCGCCAGCGACCGGACCCGCAGCAGCATCATGGCCCGCACCACCTCGCGGGGCATCGGCGCGCCGACCCCGGCCGCGTGCGAGCGGATCAGCGCGTGCTGAAGCTCGGCCCGGCGTTCCGGCGCGACGAACGTGTTCGCCAGCGCGCCGAAGCCGGTGGAGACGCCGTACACCGGCCGGCCGGCCGCCTCGATTCCGTCCACGATGGATCGGGAGGTCGCCATCGCCTCGGTGGCGGCCGGGTCGAGCACGACCTTGGCGGTGCCGCGGGCCACCGCGAGCACGTCGGCGGCTGTGACGCCGGTGGACAGGATGGTCACGGTGGTCATCGCGGTACTCCGTTGTGCAGGACCTGGCGGATCAGTGGCACACCCGGCCGGTAGGCCAGGTGCAGGTGGGACGGGGCGTCGAGGATGATCAGGTCAGCCCGCGCCCCGGGGGTCAGCCGGCCCACGTCGGTGCGACGCAGCGCCGCCGCCCCACCGGCGGTCGCGGCCCACACCGCCTCCGCCGGGGTCATCCGCATCTCGCGTACGGCGAGCGCGACGCAGAACGGCATCGACGACGTGTACGACGAACCGGGGTTGCAGTCGGTGGCCAGCGCCACCGTCACGCCCGCGTCGAGCAGCCGGCGCGCGTCCGGGTACGGCGACCGGGTGGAGAACTCGGCGCCGGGCAGCAGCGTGGCGACCGTCTCCGACCCGGCCAGCGCGTCGACGTCGGCGTCGGTCAGATGGGTGCAGTGGTCGACGCTGGCCGCCCCCAGCTCCACGCCGAGCCGCACGCCCGGCCCGGGGCCGAGCTGGTTGGCGTGCAGCCTTACGCCCAGACCGGCGGCCTGCCCACAGGCGAGGATCGCCCGCGCGTGGTCGGCGTCGAACGCGCCCCGCTCGCAGAACACGTCGATCCAGCGGGCGTACGGCGCGGCGGCGGCGAGCATCGGCCCGCACACCAGGCCCACGTAGTCGTCCGGGCGGTCGGCGTACTCGGCCGGGACGACGTGCGCGCCGAGGAACGTGGTGTCGCCGGTGAACTCGGCGGCGATCCGCAGCGAGCGGGCCTCGTCGGCGACGTTCAGGCCGTACCCGCTCTTGATCTCGACGGTGGTGGTGCCCTGCCGCAGCATCTCCGCGCGCAGCCGGCCCACAGTGGCGCGCAGCGCGTCGTCGGAGGCGGCGCGGGTGGCGCCGACCGTGGTGCGGATACCGCCGCCGGTGTACCGCTCGCCGGCCATCCGGGCGGCGAACTCGGCCGCCCGGTCCCCGGCGAAGACCAGGTGGGCGTGGCTGTCCACGAAGCCGGGCAGCACCGCCGCGCCACCGGCGTCGATCCGCCGGTCGGCGGCGGGCGCGTGCCGGGCCGGACCGGTCCAGGCCACCTCGCCGTCCTCGACGAGCAGGGCGGCGTCGCGGCGGATGCCGAGCGGGTCGCCGTCGCGGCCGTCGTTGGTGACCAGCTCGCCGATGTGGTCGACGAGCAGGCTGCCGCGCGTCACGAGTCCTCCTTCGCGGTCACCGCCGCGATCGCGTCCCGCAGCTCGGTGGGCACGTCCACGGTCAGGTGCCGGCCGCCGTCCACCACGGGCCGGCCGTCGACCACGACGCTGGTCACGTCGGCGGCGGTGGCGGCGAAGAACGCGCCGACCGGCGGCACCCCGGCGGTGCGGGCGCTGTCGAGCCGTACCGTGACCAGGTCGGCGCGCTGCCCGACCGCGAGCCGACCGGCGTCGCCCCAGCCCAGCGCGGCGTGCCCGCCCACGGTGGCGGCGGTGACCAGCTCGACTGGCTTGAAGTGCCCCCGCCTGCGGGTACGCAGCCGCTCGTCCAGCTCGACCGCGCGGGCCTCCTCGAACAGGTCCACCACGGCGTGACTGTCGCTGCCGAGGCTGAGCGGGCTGCCCGCGTCGGCCATCCGGCGCACCGGGCCGATCCCGTCGGCCAGGTCGCGTTCCGTGGTGGGGCAGAGGCAGACGCGGGTGCGGCTGTCGCCGAGCAGCGCCACGTCGGCGGCGGTCGGGTGGGTGGCGTGCACGGCGGTGGTGTGCGGGCCGAGCACGCCGTGGTCGGCCAGCAGCCGGGTCGGGGTGCACCCGTGCACGGCCCGGCAGGCGTCGTTCTCGGCCGGCTGCTCGGACAGGTGCACGTGCAGCGGCAGCCCGTTGCGGTCGGCCCAGCCGGCCACCGTGGCGAGCTGCTCGGCCGGGACCGCGCGCACCGAGTGGATGGCCGCGCCGAGCCGGACGTGCTCGTCGGCCGGGCGGAACTCGTCCACCCGCTGCGCCCAGCGCAGCGCGTCGCCGTCGCCGAACCGGCGTTGCGGCCCGGCCAGCGGCGCGCCGTCCACGCCCCCCGCCAGGTACGCGGTGTCCAGCAGCGTGAGCCGGATCCCGGCGTGCGCGGCGGCCTCCACGAGCGCTGCGGACATGGCGTTCGGGTCGTCGTACGGGGTGCCGCCGGGACCGTGGTGCAGGTAGTGGAACTCACCCACGCAGGTGATCCCGGCCAGTGCCATCTCCGCGTACACGGCGCGGGCCAGCGCCAGGTAGGTGTCCGGGTCGAGCCGGATCGCGACGGCGTACATCAGGCTGCGCCAGGACCAGAAGTCGCCGCGCCCGTCGTGGGTGCGCCCGCGCAGCGCCCGGTGGAACGCGTGCGAGTGGGCGTTGGCCAGGCCGGGCAGCGTCAGCCCGGGCAGCCGGACCGCGTCGGCGAGCACCTCGACCCCGGCGGTCGGCGGACCGTCCACGGTCAGCGGGGCGACCGCGGTGAGCCGCCCGTCGGTCGCCTCGATCAGCACGTCCCGGGTGGGCTCGGCGCGGTCGGGCAGCCAGGCGTACTCGGCCAGCCAGCGGGTCAGCGGCATGCCAGCTCCTCCAGCACCCGGGCCAGGGCGGCCACCCCGGCGGCGCAGTCGGCGTCGGTGGCCGCCTCGGCGGGGGAGTGCGACACCCCGGTCGGGTTGCGCACGAACAGCATCGCGGTGGGCAGGTGCGCCGCCAGCACGCCCGCGTCGTGCCCGGCGCCGGTGGGCAGCACCGGCGCGCCGAGCAGCGCGGCCAGCCGGTCGGCCAGCCCGTGGTCGAACGCGACGAGCGGGGTCGCCGACTCCTGCGTGCAGGTCAGCGCGGTCCCGTCGCGGCCGGCCCGGTCGGCGGCCTTGGTGCGTACCGCCTCGACCAGACCGTACAGCGTCTCCGCCTCGGCCGCCCGCGCGTCCAGCCAGCCGGTGACCCGGGACGGGATCGCGTTCGTGGCGTTCGGCTCGACCGACACCCGGCCCACTGTGGCGTGCGCGTCGCGCAGCCGGGCCTCCTTGTTCGCCGCCAGCACGGTGAACGCGTAGGTGAGCATCGGGTCGCGGCGGTCGGCCATCCGGGTCGTACCCGCGTGGTTGCCCTCGCCGGTGAAGTCGAACCGCCACCGGCCGTGCGGCCAGATCGCCGACGCCACCGCGACCGGCGCCTCCCCGTCGACGAGCGCGCGGCCCTGCTCGACGTGCAGCTCCACGAAGGTCGCGAAGCGGCCGAGCAGCGCCGGGTCGGCGCCCGCCGGCCGCTCGCCCAGCGCCTCGGCGAAGGTCGTCCCGGCCTGGTCGCGCAGCCCGGCCGCGCGGTCGACGTCGATCTCGCCGGTGAGCAGCCGCGACCCCAGGCAGGGTACGCCGAACCGCGCGCCCTCCTCCTCCACGAACGCGGCCACCACCACCGGCCGGTCCGGGGTGACGCCCGCTGCCCGCAGCTCGTCCACGGCGAGGAACGCGCTGACGATGCCGAGCGGACCGTCGTACGCGCCGCCGTGCGGCACCGAGTCGAAGTGGCTGCCGGTGAGCACCGCCCCGCCGGCCGCCGGGTCGCCCCACCAGGCGAACAGGTTGCCGTTGCCGTCCTGCGACACCGGCATGCCCCGCCGGTCGGCCTGCTCCCGGAACCAGGCGCGCAGCGCCAGCTCCGGCTCGGTCAGCGCGTAGCGCAGGTAGCCGCCGCTGCCGGCGTCCCGCCCGACCGGGGCGATCTCGTCCCACAGCGCGCGGAACCGTGCGGCCAGGTCGGTCATGCGGTGCCGGCTGGGCATGCCCTCACGGCCCTCGCTCCGCTCGGTGCGTTCGGTCATGCGGCGCCCTCGGTCATGGGGACGCGCACGCCGGTGCGCTCGGCTACCTCGCGGGCGTCGTCGTAGCCGGCGTCGACGTGCCGGATGACGCCCATCGCCGGGTCGTTGGTGAGCACCCGCTCGATCTTCTGCCCGGCCAGCGCGGTGCCGTCGGCCACGCAGACCTGGCCGGCGTGGATGGACCGGCCGATCCCCACGCCGCCGCCGTGGTGGATCGACACCCAGGACGCGCCGCTCGCGGTGTTGACGAGCGCGTTCAGCAGCGGCCAGTCCGCGATCGCGTCGGAGCCGTCGGCCATCGCCTCGGTCTCCCGGTAGGGGCTGGCCACGCTGCCGCAGTCCAGGTGGTCCCGGCCGATCACCACCGGGGCGCTCAGCTCGCCGGAGGCGACCATCTCGTTGAACCGCACCCCGGCCCGGTCGCGCTCGCCGTAGCCGAGCCAGCAGATCCGCGCCGGCAGGCCCTGGAACGCGACCCGCTCGCCGGCCATCCGGATCCACCGGGCGAGGGACTCGTTCTCCGGGAACAGGTCGAGGATGGCCCGGTCGGTGGCCGCGATGTCCTTCGGGTCGCCGGAGAGCGCTGCCCAGCGGAACGGGCCCTTGCCCTCGCAGAAAAGCGGCCGGATGTACGCGGGCACGAACCCGGGGAAGTCGAACGCCCGCTCGTACCCGCCGAGCTTGGCCTCGCCGCGGATCGAGTTGCCGTAGTCGAAGACCTCCGCGCCGGCGTCCAGGAAGCCGACCATCGCCTCCACGTGCTTCGCCATCGACGCCCGCGCCCGGTCGGTGAACTCGGCCGGCTTGGCTGCCGCGTAGTCCCGCGCGTCGGCCGGGTCCACGCCCTCCGGCAGGTACGACAGCGGGTCGTGCGCGCTGGTCTGGTCGGTCACGATGTCGATGGCCACGCCCCGGCGCAGCAGCTCGGGGAAGACGGTGGCGGCGTTGCCGACCACCCCGACGCTGAGCGCGCGCCGGTCCCGCTTCGCCGCGAGGGCCCGCTCGACCGCGTCGTCGAGCGAGTCGGCGATCTCGTCCAGGTAGCGGTCGTGCGCCCGCCGCTCCAGCCGGGACCGGTCCACGTCCACGACCAGGCAGACGCCGCCGTTCATGGTGACCGCGAGCGGCTGCGCCCCGCCCATGCCGCCGCACCCGGCGGTGAGCGTCAGCGTGCCGGCGAGCGTGCTCTCGAAGCGCTTGGCCGCCACCGCGGCGAACGTCTCGTACGTGCCCTGGAGGATGCCCTGGGTGCCGATGTAGATCCAGGAACCGGCGGTCATCTGCCCGTACATGGTCAGGCCCAGCGACTCCAGGCGGCGGAACTCCGGCCAGGTGGCCCAGTCGCCGACCAGGTTGGAGTTGGCCAGCAGCACGCGCGGCGCCCACTCGTGGGTGCGCATCACGCCGACCGGGCGGCCCGACTGCACGAGCATCGTCTCGTCGTCGCGCAGGTCGGTCAGCGTCCGCACGAGCGCGTGGTACGACGGCCAGTCCCGGGCCGCCTTGCCGGTGCCTCCGTAGACCACCAGGTCCTCGGGGCGCTCGGCCACCTCCGGGTCGAGATTGTTCATCAGCATCCGCAGGGCGGCCTCCTGCGGCCACCCCTTCGCGGTGCGTGCGGTGCCGCGGGCGGCGCGGACGGGCTGGTGCATCTCGTACTCCTCTCAGCCGAGGAACAACTGGCGGCGGGCGGCGGACGACTCGAACGCCTCGAGCCGGTTCTGGGTCTCAGCCGGTGCGGCGTCGCAGATCGCCTGGAGCACCACCATGGCCAACGTCATCGGGGCGGTGTGCAGGTCGAAGACCAGGTCGGCGCCGACTGCGGCGGGCAGCACCACCTCGGCGTGCTCGGTGGCCGGGCTCACCGGCGAGTCGGTGATCGCCACGACGGTCAGCCCGGCGTCCCGGGCCTCGCGCAGCGCGTCGAGGGTCTCCCGGGGGTAGCGGGGCAGCACGAACGCGAGCATCGCCGTGGCGCCGGCCGCGACCGCCTGGTCCAGGCGGTCGACCAGCATGCTGCCGCCGTCGTCGAACACCCGCACGTCCGGGTGCACCTTCGCGGCGAAGTACGCGAAGTACGCGGCGAGCGGCGCGGCGGCGCGCAGCCCGAGCACCGGCAACGGGCGGCTCGCCGCGAGCAGCTTTCCCACCTCGGCGACCCGGCCGGCGTCGGCGAGCTGCGCGGCGAGCCGGTCGAGATTGTCCCGCTCGGCGTGCACCGCCCGTTGCAGGGCGTTGCCGCCCGCCGGTCCGGCCGACCCGGTGACTGTGAGTTCCCGCAGGCGGCGGCGCAGCGCGGGGTAGCCGTCGTGCCCGAGCGCCATGGCGAACCGGGTCACCGACGGCTGGCTGACGCCTGCCAGCTCGGCCACCTCGGCGGCGGACAGGTACGCCGCCGCGCCCGCGTGCCGCACCAGGCAGTGGGCGATGCGGCGTTGGGTCGGGGTGAGCCGTACGCCGTGGAACAGGTCGAGCAGGCGGTCAGGGGCGGCCGCACCGCTTTCATTCACGGGCTGACTCTATGCATGAAAACTTTCAGAGCGCAAGAGTGGCCCGACCGCAGGGAGATCCGATGAGCGTGCTCTCTGTACTATCCGCACGGCGGGTGAGCAGAGGAGTGGGGCATGCAGCCGGAAGGTCCGTACAGGTTCACCGAGGTGCTGGGCGAGTGCCAGGTCGGCAGGGCCTGGGCCGCGCTCGACGGGCAGGACCGCGCGCTGACCGTGGCGGTTCTGGACGGCGCCGCAGCCGGTGACCAGCGCTGGCGCGAGGCGTTCACCAACGCGGCGAACGTGCTGGCCCAGACGCCCGGCGGCCACCGGTACGTGAACTCCGACTTCGCCGCCGGCCAGCCCTGGGTGGCGTACCCGTCCGAAGAGGACGGCGCGGCCGAGCGGCTGTTCCGCAGCCTGGGCATGGACTACCAGCGCATCGCCACCGCCGAGATCCTCCCGCCGCCCCCGCCGGTGTCCGCGCCGCCGCAGCAGGTCTCGTCGCCGCCGCAGTTGCCGTGGAGCCCGCAGCCGTGGGCGATGACGCCGCAGCAGCCGGTCTCCGGCGCGCCCGTCTCGTCCGGCGCGCCCGTGTCACCCGGCATGCCGGTGTCGCCGGGCATGCCGGTGCCGGCGATCCCCGCCCAGGCCACCGCCCCGGATCCGCTCGTGCCGACCGGCGGTCCCCGGATCGCACCGGTCGCCCGCCCGCCGAAGAGCCGCACCGGGCTGTGGATCGGGGGCCTGGTCATGGCGGCGGTGCTGGCCGGCGGCGCCGGTCTGCTGGCCGGGCGGTCGCTCGCCGACGGCGGCGAACCGTCCACTCCGGCCGCCAGCGCCTCCCCGGCGCTCTACGAGGCCACCCAGCAGTCGCTGAACAAGGCGAAGTTCGACGCCACGCTCATGCCGCTCGCCGAGCCGTGGCTCGACGGGGTGGGCGGCTGCGCGATCAACACGGAGAAGAGCGGTCCCGGGCTCGCCGCGGGCGAGAAGCAGCACGTCTTCTGCCGCTACCTCGGCGTGTCCCTGCACTTCGCCGAGTACGAGTCGGCCGAGAAGAAGGAGGCGGCGCGCGCCTTCCGCCAGCAGATGGGCATCATCGGCCGCGCGCTCGCGCCGGGCATGCGGGAGGCCGGACCGGCCACCGGCGGCGTCAGCGGGGCGCAGGGCAGCTACGTCGAGTACGCCGGCAACGGCCAGGACGGCCGCCCGGTGTGCGGCATCTGGTGGGGCCGCGACGACAACACCAGTGCGATCTACATGGAGACGCCGTGCGGGGCCGGGCTCGGCGGCAACTGGGACGCCCTGCGCGACCTCTGGCAGCGCCACAGCTAACGGACGCGGGCGCCGTTCGGCGGCGGCACCAGGCAGACGTCGCTGCCCTTGGTGACGCCCGCCGCCAGGTCGAAGCGGACCACGCGCGCCCCGCCGAACTGCCGCTCGGTGACCGCCACGCCGCTGCCGCCGAGCCGGACGATGACGTCCCGGTTGGCCCCGTCGGCCCAGTCGGTGGCCTGGAACAACCAGACCCGGGACCGTCCGGGCAGCAGCGTCGACACGGTCTGCTTCGGACACCCGCCAGGGCCGGCCGCGACCACGTAGGCGTCCGCCGGCGGGCCGTACCAGGCCTGGGCGTTCCACGAGACGGTGGTGGCCAGCACCAGGTCACCCGGGCGGCGCTTGTCCTCCAGGTAGCTCAGCGCGCCCCGGTAGTCGACCGCGTTGGCGCCGCCGCCCTGGGCGAAGGCCCGCGCCGGATGCACAGTCGCCACCACGGCGGTGGCCAGCTGCGGAACGGCGAGCGCCAGCAGGAGCACCACCCCGACCACCCACCTGACCCGGGCGGGCAGGCCGGCCCGCAGCGGTGGCGGTGCGACGGCGAGCGCGGCGACCAGCAGGCACGCGGGCACCGCGTAGAGCGCCAGCCGGCCGTTGAACGGGTAGACCGACACCGCCGCGCCGGCCAGCCCGGCCGCCAGCGGGGTGAGCAGGACCAGGACCGCCACTGTGGAGAGCCGGCGCAGCCCGGCGGCCGTGCCCAGCACCAGCAGCGGTACGACGACCCACGCCGACCAGGCGACGAACGGCACCGTGGCGAGACTCCGGTACGTCGCCGCGAGCCATTCCACAGTGGCCGCCAGATCGGTGAGCGAGTGCGCCGGATAGATCGACTTCGCCCGCCAGTACGCGGCGAGCTGCGGATCGGCCAGCCCCGGCGCCAGGAACAGCACGTACACCACGAGCGCGACCACACCCCAGGCCGGCGCCGGGGCGAGGAACCGGCCCAGCTCACGCCACCTGCTCGCCCGTGGGCGGTCCGGGCGGGACAGCGCGTACCCGGCCAGCAGCACGCCGAGCGCGCCGGTGACCGGAATGGACAGGGTGCTGACGAACGCCATGACCGCCGCGGCCGACCAGAACACCGCCGACCCGGCCCAGGTCGGGCCCGTCCGGACGAGCAGCAGCGCCAGGCCGACCACGAGCGTGACGCCGAACGCCTCGGCGCTGTACTGCTTCAGCTCGTTGGAGTAGCCGATCAGGAACGGCGCGACGGCGACCAGCAGCAGCGCCGCCAGCGCGGCGAGCGGCGGCAGGAGTGCCCGGCCGAGCCACGCCACGAGCGGCAGCAGCGCCAGCCCGAACAGCAGCGGCACCAGCCGCAGCGCCCGCTCACCGTCGCCGAACTGCTCGAACGCGAACCGTTCCAGCCACAGCCAGCCGGGCGGCGCCGACTGGCTGAACGCCAGCGGCTGCAACAGGTCCAGGTAGCCGCGCTCCCGGATGTTGTGCGCGACGTACAGCTCGTCGCTCCAGAAGCTGCGCGCGTAGGCCCACTGCCGGATTCGCAGCACGGCACCGAAGGCGACCAGCAGGCCCGCCACGGACCAGTACGGGGACCGGCTCAGCCGCTCCCACGCCACCGCGACGGCAGCCGCCGGCGTGCCCGGCCGCGACGGCACCGGCGTCGCCGACGCGGGCGCCATCGAGGGGGAGAAGGCCGGGCGTGTCACGGACACGGCGAGACGGTATCAAAGCGTCATTCATGTCAGCGGCCCCGCGACCGTCCTCGATCACTGCCCGTGCGCCTCCTGAGTGGACGCGGTGGACGGAACCGCCGTGCCCACCAGGCCGGCGGCCCGGCGGTGCCGGCGTGCCGGTCGCGGCAGGCCGACCAGGAACTCCGGGAACATGCCGAAGAACGTCCGGGCACTGCGCAGCTCCAGCGTGTGCGCCCGGGACCAGCGCACCGAGTTGGTCGCGCGGGCCCAGTGGTGGGTCCACCGCACGTCACCGAGCACCGCCACCGGCAGTCCGTGCCGCCAGGCGCGCAGCCCCAGCTCGTGGTCCTCGTAGTAGAGGAAGAACCGCTCGTTCCACCCGCCCAGCTCGGTGACGTCGGCGGTCCGGCCGGCCACCGCCGCGCCCATCACCCAGGCGACGTGGCGCGTCTCGCCGGGCGCGGCCACCAGCCGGTACGAGGCGTGCAGGCGGGACAGCGGCCACACCTTGCGGTTGCCGAGTTTCGCCGTCGCGTACGGGAAGCCGCGCCCGTTGGCCTGCGGCGTGCCGTCGGTGCCGAGAAGTTGCGGCGCGACCAGGCCGCCGTGGTCGTCCAGGTACCGGGCCAGCGCGTCCAGGCCGTCCGGGCGTACCTCCAGGTCCGGGTTGGCGAACAGCACGTACCGGCCGGTCGCCTGGCGCAACGCGACGTTGTTGGCGCGGGAGAAGCCGACATTCTCCGGCAGCCGGATCACCCGCGCGCCCAGCTCCTCGGCGACCGCCGCCGAGTCGTCGGCCGAGGCGTTGTCGACCACCAGCCACTCGTACGGCTTCGGCCCGCGCCAGCAGCGGCGCAGCGTGTCCGCCGAGTGGTAGGTGACCGTCACCACGGTCCACGGCTGTGCCGTCATCACGCCCTCCGTGCGGTCAGGTAGCCGAGCAGGGACGCGAACCCGAACCGCCGGCCGGTCCAGCGGCGGCGGGCCGCCGGACCCTCGGCCAGCCCGCGTCCGATGCCGCGCAGGAACGGCCGCAGCAGGCCCTGCCGGGCGCGCCGGGCGGCGAGCGCGAGGTGCGCCAGCGCCAGCACCGGCACCGCCACGAGCAGCAGCGGCCAGGTGAACGTGCGGGACGCGACCAGCAGCCGGTTGCGGGCCAGCAGGAACGCCCGGAACCCCTGCAACCGGTCGTCGCCGTCCACGCTGTGCCCGCCCGCGTGCGGCAGCACCACGTCCAGCCCGCGCGTGCGCAGCCCCGACGCGTAGAGGCGGAACGCCAGGTCGGCGTCCTCGCCCCAGGCGAACAGGTGCTCGTCGAAGCCGCCGAAGCGCCGGTACAGCGCCGTCGGGAAGACCGCCGCGCCGCCGGACGGGCCGAGCGGGGCACGGCCCGTCGTGGCTCGCCTGTCGATGAACAGCGACACCGGGTTCAGGTCGATGCCCACGTACTCGCCGCCGTGCATGGCCAGGCCGACAGCGATCGGGGCGTCCGGGTCGGCGGCGACGGCGGCGCAGATCCGGGCCAGCGCGTCGTCGGGCAGCCACACGTCCGGGTTCAGCAGCATCAGGTGGCTCGTGGTGACCGTTGCCGCCGCCCGGTTGCAGCCGGCCGCGAAACCCGGGTTCGTGGCGTCGGGCAGGTACGCGTACCGGCCGGTGGGCAGGTGCCCGGCGATCACCTCGGCGCACCCGTCGGACGGCCAGTTGTCCGCGAAGACGAACCGGACCGGCAGGTCACCGGCGCTGCGTACCCAGGTCGGCAGTGTCTCGGCGAGCATGCCGGCGGACCGGTAGAGGACGGTGACCACGGTGAGGCCGTCGAAGGTCATGCCGCGCTCCTGCCCAGCCGGTGCAGCACCCAGAGGCCGGGCACCAGGCTCAGCCAGGTCGGATAGATCAGCGGATACAGCTCGTAGACGCCGAACAGCGCGAAGTAGACGACGAACGCCCGCGCCAGCTGCCCGGCCGGCGCACGGGAGAACTCGAACCACCGTTCGGTGGCGCCCACCGCCAGCCCCAGCGCGGCCAGGAAGAACACCGCGCCCAGCGGGCCGTAGTCGAGCAGCGGGATGGCCACGAACGTGGCCGTGTTCATCAGGTACGGCTGGCTGAGCTGGGACGTCAGCCCGTACAGGTCCGCCTTGCCGACGAGCGGCTCGACGCGGGAGCCGAGGAACGTCAGCGAGTACGTGCCGTACCGGGGCTCCAGGTGCTCCCGCTGCGACCAGACCCGCCCGAACGTCTCGGTGGACGAACTCAGCGACAGGTCCAGCGACCCGGCGCTGCTGGCCAGCGCGTTGCTGCCGTAGCGGGCCCGGAACTCGGTCTCGAACGCGCCGGTGCCGGCCATGGTGCGCTGCCCGCCGAGGAACACCGCCGCGCCGAGCGCCACCGCGCCGATCAGCAGCACCACCGGCGTACGCGCGGCCAGGAACGACGCGGCCCGCCCACGGGTACGGCGGACCGACAGCGCCGCGATCAGCGCCGGCGCGATACCCACCAGCACCGAGTTCTTGCTCGCGCCGAGCGCCGCCCCGACGGTGAAGACAGCCGTCAGCGCGTAGTAGACCGGCAGCGCCCGGCCACGCGCGGACAACGCGCGCAGCAGCGACACCGCCATGCCGAGCGTCCACGCCTCGGACAGCAGCCCGATGACCAGGTTCGACTGCTCGCGCAGCACTTGCCGGGCGGCGTCCGGGTTGTCGGCCAGCAGTGGCGGCACAGTGCCCCGGAACCGGATCGCCGCGGTCACCACAGCGACGCCGAGCAGCACGAACAGGTACGTCAGCAGGCGGCGCTCGGACGGCCAGGACAGCGCCGGACGGGACCGGTCGCCGTCCTCGTCCCGCCTGTCGATCAGCCGCCGGCCCACCGCCCAGGCCAGCAGGAAGACCGTCACGTAACCGGCGAGCACCGGCAGCACGCCGCGACCGGCCCAGGAGTCGTACGGGCCGGGCAGCACCCGCACGGCCAGCAGCGCGGCGGTCCAGACGGCGGCGCAGGCGGCGAGCGCCCACATCCGCAGTCGCGCGGCGAGCAGCGTGCCGACCGCCAGCGCGAGCGCCACGGCGATCCCGGCGTCGAGCGTGGCCAGCAGCAGGGCCGCGCCCAGCGCGAACGGGATCCCGACCGACCAGAGGCGTCGCTCAGCGGCTGTCACGGGCGACCTTCCGGTACAGGTCGTGCCAGGTGTCCACGCATCCGTCGAACGAGTGCCGGTCCGCGTACTGCCGGGCCAGCTCGCGCCGCCGCTCGTCCCACGCGGCCGGGTCGGTGGCCTTCCGCAGGGCGGCGGCCAGCGCCTGCGGCGTCAGCTCCGCCCGGTACGCGAGCACGCCGTCGCCGGCGGCGGTGACCTCGGTCAGGCCGCCCGCGCCGGAGTGCACCACCGGCACGCCGAGCGACATCGCCTCCAGCGCGCTGCGCCCGAACGCCTCCACCCGGGACGGCACCAGCAGGCAGTGCAGCCGTTGCAGGAACGGCGCGGCGTCGACGCGGCCGACCAGGTGCAGGTTCGGCCGCTCCTCGACGTCGACGGTGCCCGCGCCGGCCACCAGGAACTCCACGTCCGGCAGCGCCGCGGCGACGCCCGCCAGCAGGTCGGCGCCCTTCTCCCGTTCCAGCCGGCCGAGGAAACCGACCCGCACCGGGCCGTCCGGCGCGAGGCCGCCGGTGTCGGTCACCTGCGGCCAGATGGCGGGCAGCGGGTTCGGGATCACCCGCACGTCGCGGATCCGCCCGCGTACCCGGAGCTCGTGGGCCTCGAAGTCGGAGACCGCGACCGTCGCGTGCGGCCGCAGCCGCCGGAACATCAGGTCGGTGCTGATGTTGGCCTGCACCGCGGCCTTCGCGCGCAGCGTCTCCGCCGTGTCGCGGTACTGCCAGAGGCTGTTGTGCAGCGTCACCACGAGCGGCGTGCGGCGCCCCCGCACGCCCAGCCCGGCGCGGGCGTGCATCGCGGCGGAGAGCAGGTGTGCGCTCACCACGTCCGGCCGCAGCTCCTCGACGAGCGCGCGGATGCCGCGCGCGTACCCGAGGTCCACCCGCTTGGCCGCGCCCAGCGGCCGCCACGGCACGCCCGCGTCCCGCAACGCCGCCGCCACCTCGTCGTCAGGCGTGGCGGCGACCACGTCGACGCCGCGGGACGCGAGCGCCGGCAGCATCTCGATCAGGAAGCGCTCGGCGCCGCCGAGCTGCCGCCGCCCCGACCCGCCGGTGGTGCAGACGAACAGCACCCTCATCGGACGCCCATGCCTTCCAGGGCGCCGCGGGCGATCGCCCGCCGCGCC